>JAHFDV010000210.1 GCA_023248815.1 Myxococcales bacterium | reverse complement strand
TTGCGATCACGAGCCGCTCCTCATCGACGAGGATCGGAAGGACGAGATGCGCGGCCGCGAGATCGCGCGGAAGATGCGAGAGGTCTTGAGTGGCGATCCGAATTTGTCGAACGTCGATCGCGGGAACACCGAACTGTTCGGCGAGCGCGCGCAGTGCGTCGTCTTCGCCGAGAAGACCGCGCTCGATGAGACGCGACGCAAGGGGCGTGCGCTCGTTCGTGCGCCCTTGCTCACGAAGCTCGACCTCCAAGTCTTCTCGCGACACGAGCTTGCGCGTCAGGAGGATGCGACCGAGTGGCTTTTTATCGCCCGTCACGAACTCGATATTACATTGAATTATCGAGTCGCGGATGAAGTTCTGGAGAGCATTTGTGAAAGCTCAATCGCTTTTCATGTCTGCAGGGTCGGCCTTCGTCATGCTGTCCATGAGCCTCACTTTGTAGGCGCGATAGCTCTGCGCCAGGATCGCCTTGCGAGCGCCGCGCACGAGCTCCCCGTAAAAGTGGAGGTTGTGTACTGAAAGGAGGCGCAGCGCGAGGATCTCTCCGGCCTGAAACAGGTGCCGGAGGTAGGCGCGCGAGTAGCCCCCCGCGCACGCGGGACATGCGCATGAAGGATCGAGTGGAAGCCGATCGGCGACATATCGCGCCTGTTTGATGACGACTTTGCCGAAGCGCGTCAGCGCTTGCCCGTTGCGGGCGTTGCGCGTCGGGAGCACGCAGTCGAACATGTCGATCCCGTGCTCGATGCCCTCGAGAAGATCGGCTGGGGTTCCGACTCCCATCAAATACCGCGGTCGCTTCGGGTCCACGCCGGGTGCCACCTCCGCGAGCGCGGCGTACATCGCCGGAATTGGCTCGCCCACACTGAACCCGCCGAGAGCGAGACCGTCGAATGAAAGCGCCGCTTGTTCTTCCGCGTGTCGCTTGCGAAGATCGACGTGAGTCGACCCCTGAATGATCCCGAAGAGCGCTTGCCCATCGGGGCGCGGTGTCGCCAGCGCGCGCGCGGACCAAAGATTGGTGCGCCGGAGGGCTTCTTCGACGCGCGGCAGCGGCGCCTCTCCAGGAGGACAATCATCGAGCTGCATTTGAATGTCGGCGCCGATGAGTCCCTGGATGCGAACGGCCTCTTCGGGGGTGAGCGCGTGCTTCGAGCCGTCGAGATGAGAATGAAAGACGAATCCTTCGTCCGTCATTTTCGTGAGCTTGCTGAGGGAGAACGCCTGAAATCCGCCCGAGTCCGTCAGCGTGAGTCCCTTCCAGCGCGACCACTCTGCGAGCCCCCCGAACGAATCGATCGCCTCCGCTCCGGGGCGAAGCATCAGATGGTAGGTGTTGCCGAGAACGATCTGCGCGCCTGTCCCCGCGACCTCCGCGGGAGAAAGGGTCTTCACGGAGCCCTGCGTACCGACGGGCATGAACGTTGGAAGGAGCGCCTTTCCTCGCTTCGTCGTGAGCGTCGACGCGCGTGCGTTGCCGTCTTGAGCCTCTACTTCGAAAGAAAATCCGTTCGCACTCATGCGTTCCTTTTCTCGATCCACATCGCGTCGCCGTACGAGAGGAAACGAAAGTTGCGTGAGAGCGCATCGCGATAGGCGGCGAGGATGCGCTCGTGCCCCGCGAACGCGGAGACGAGAGCCAAGAGCGTCGACTTGGGCATGTGAAAGTTCGTGAAGAGAGAATCGACGACGTTGAATGTGTAGCCGGGCTGGATGAGGAGGCGCGTCGGGCCTTCGAGCGGCTCGAGCACGCCGCCCTTCGCTGCGCTTTCGAGCGCACGAACGACGGTCGTACCGATTGCGACGATGGGTCGGCCCTGCTTCTTCGCCCGCAGAATCGTCTCCACGACGGATGGTGACACCGTCACGCGCTCCTCGTGCATCGGATGATCGTCGAGGTCGTCGACCTTCACGCTTTGGAAAGTGCCGAGGCCCACGTGGAGCGTGAGCGACACGACTTCCGTCTTCGCGCGAAGCTCCGTGAGCATTTCTTCCGTGAAGTGAAGCCCCGCCGTGGGCGCAGCAACGGCTCCCGGCTTGTCGGCGAAGACCGTCTGGTAACGCGAGCGATCGTCTTCGCGATCTGCGCGCTGAATGTAGGGCGGAAGCGGTACGTGGCCGATCGTTTCGAGAAGCGACCAGATGGTTCCAGGCAACGCGCGAATCCCCACGCGGAAATTTTCTCCGGTGCTCGAGAGGATGCGCGCGGGAGTAGAGGTTCCGTCGCGTTCGAGCTCGAGCTCGGTGCCTTCTTTCAGCCCTTTCGATGCACGCCCCATCGCGCGGAAAACTTCGAGGTCGCCTTCGCGTCCTTCGTGCTCCAAAAGGAAAATTTCGACGCGACCTTTCGAAACGGCCTTGTGTCCGAGAAGGCGCGCCGAGAAAACGCGCGTGTCGTTAATGACGACGACGCTGTCCTTCGGGACCTCGCGCACGAAGTCTCGAACGTGTCCTTCTTCGGTGCGTCCGTCTGCGCGCAGGATCAAAAGCCTCGCGCTCCCTCGCGCCTCAGCCTCTTCGGCGATGCGTTCTTGCGGGAGCTCGTAGTCGAGCAGGGATAACTTCACGCGGAAAACGAACCTTCGCTCGAATGCTCAGCTCGTGCGGCCATCGAAGGTGATGCCGAGCCGCGACATTTTTCGCCAGAGCGTAGTGACGGAGATGCCGAGAGCTTCTGCGACGCGCTCACGATTTCCATCGAGTGCTTTCAGCGCTTCGTCGATCGCATCGCGCTCGGCCTCGTCGACGATGCGTGCGAGTCCGCGAGAAACGGGTCTTTGTGACGGTGAGGTACCGGCGGGAAGGACATCGTCGCGCATGATGACGCCGTTTTGCACGTTCGCGACGGCCTGCTCGACCAAGTGCTCGAGCTCACGGACGTTGCCCGGGAATTCGTAAACCATGAGGGCGTCTAGCGCGGAGTCGTCGATCTTGGCGCGGAGGCCCATCTTCTTGTTGTGCTTCTCGATGAAGAAGCGAACGAGATCCGGGATGTCGTTGCGACGATCACGCAGTGCGGGGATCTCGAAAAGCGCCACGTTGAGACGATAGAAGAGGTCGCGGCGGAAGCGTTTTTCGTCGACGGCGGTCTTCAAGTCTTGGTTCGTCGCAGCAATCACGCGCACGTCGACGCGGACGGCTTTGTTCTCACCGACACGACGAATCTCGCCTTCTTGGAGCGCACGCAGAAGCTTCGCTTGCGAGAAGAGCGGCATCTCGCCGATCTCGTCCAAAAAGAGGGTGCCGCCATCGGCCTCTTCGAAGAGACCTTTGCGTCCCGTGATCGCCCCCGTGAAGGCGCCCTTCGCATGACCGAAGAGCTCGCTTTCGAGAAGTGATTCGGTCATCGCTGCACAATTGAGCGGCACGAACGTGCGTTGCGCACGCTTCGAGTTCGCGTGAATCGCCTTTGCGATGAGCTCTTTACCGGTGCCGCTCTCGCCCGTGATGAGCACCGAGGCGTCGGTTGCGGCGATGCGGATCACGCGACCGAGAAGCTCACGCATGACGGTCGAACGGCCGACGATGTTCTCGAACTTGTAACGATCTTTGAACTCATTCGCGAGGAATGCGACTTCGCCTGCGAGGCGACGATTCGCGACGGCGCGATCGACCTTCACGAGCAGCTCCTGTTCGGAGAAAGGCTTTTGCAAGTAGTCGGAGGCTCCGAGACGAATCGCTTCGACCGCGCTCTCGATGGTTCCGTACGCCGTCATTACGATCACTTCCGTGAGCGGCTGATGCGTTTTCACTTCGCGGAGAACGTCGAGTCCCGTGCGCTGTCCCATTCGCAAGTCGGTGAGGACGACATCGAAGCCTCCCGAACCACCCTTTTTGGCGCCCTCGGTTCCGTCGGCTGCTTCATCGACTTCGTGACCGGAGGCGCGAAGCATCATCGCGAGGGTGGCTCGCATGTTGCGCTCGTCATCGACGATGAGAATTTTCGACATCGCCTGCGAAGGCTATCACAAGCGGTGGGCGCTCGTGCGCGTGTGGCGATCTTATGAACGCGATCGTTCGCGACGCTTGCCGAGTATCGCGCTCAGTAGACGACGCCGAGGAACAAACGAATGATTTGCGCGCTCGACGTGTCGCCGTTGCGGGCTTGATCCGCCGAGAGGTAGTCGAGGCCACCCATCGGGAAGAAGATTCCGCCTTGAAGCATCGCGTAGAACCCGCCGACCTTGTTGGGATCGTCGTTCAGAGTGCCGTCTTTGGCTTGGTAGTAGAGCTGAGCGTCGATTTCGACCCCGAGATCACGCTTGTGACCCGGCGCCTGCGTGAATTCGCTCGCGCGGCTGTAGATGGCCGATGCCCCACCGCCGAACCGTTGACCGTTCGCGTTGCGGCTGAAGTCGTATTCGACGCTGGGACGGAAGTAATAAGCGCCTTCGACCCGCGAAAGGATGCGGCGGAAGAAGATGCTGTCGATCATGTACGACGGGTGAAAGCGGAAGGTCGATGCGGCGGACGTGCCGCCATTGCCAGGCGTGAGCCCCGTAGCGCTCGGTTGGAGCGAGTCGGCCCACGGATCGCCGCTGGCCCAACCGCTGCCGAAAGCGATCCGCAACTTGTCTTCTGCCGCACGGTATTCGGCTTCCGCCGCGAAGCCGAACTGGCGAACGTCGATGCCGCCCGTGGCTGCATTGGGGAGTGCCGAGATGTTGCCGACGATGGCCGCGCCTTCGAACTCGATACGAAGCTTCTTCCAGAGGAGCTGAATCCAGACGTCCGGGGTGAAGAGCGTTGCGTGACGGCGTTCGAGGCCGTTGTTCGTGACGACGCCGCTCGTGCCGGTCGTCGTCAGTTGCGAGTCGAGCTCCTGCTTCTTCAACGTCGCAAAAACGCCGCCGCTGAGGACGACATCGCCGCGCGCGAGCGTCAGGCGCTGGAGCTCGGGATTGGGCTTGCGATAAGCGAAGACCGACCATTGCGAAACGTTCGTGAGGTTCGCCGTGCTGTTCGTCTGACCGCCGTAGACGTCGTACGTGGTCGAAGAAGTCTTACCGGTAGCGGGAAAGTCCCAGCTGCCACCGACGTAAAGATCGAGCGCCTTGATGCCCGTCGTGAACATGATGCGGTCGACGTTCGTCTGGTAGTCGTGATCGATTCCGTCGCCCGAGTTGTAGAGCATGCCGAGACCCCAATGCCACGGCATGCGGCCGAAGCGGATCTGGCCGACGGGCGTTGCGTACTCTGCGTACGCACGCTTCACGTCGATGGAATTACGAACGCCGTTTTGACCTGCCGTGGGCGGCCCTTGGGTCGTCGAGAAGAGGCTGATGGGCGCGTACGGATTGACGGCGCCTCCGAGCGAATAGCTCTCCGGCGTCGACCCGAGCACGAGGTTATCGAGCGCGTCGATCTGCGACATGATTCGCAGGTTGTCCGAGATGTGGAGCTCGGGCGCGAGGCGGAAGCGAAGATTCGCGGAGGCCTGCGTCTTGTCTTGGCAGCGCGCGGTTCCGCTCGAACCGCAGAGCACGACATCGCGAGCGTTCGTCGACGAGTCCGTGTAGGAGTTGTCGAGGGGCTGCGGCCAAAGATTGGGAGAGCTTCCCGGCACGTCACGACGACCGAGCGAGAAGTTGTGGAGCACCTCACCGCGCGTACGGAAGTAACCGTGCACTTCGAAGATGGGTCGCGAGCGCGTCCACCAATCTTCGCTGAAGATCGCTTGCTTCTCTGCTTCGGTCGCGGTTGGGCGTTGGGCGCCTTGGTCCTTCAACGCTTGCGCGTCCTTCGAGGGATTGACGGGCGGAAGGAGGGGCGAACGCGACGAAGAAGTTCCCGTCGATGTCGACGCAGGTAAAGGATCGGTCGCGGTGCCCGTCGTCGACGTACCCGTCGTCGGCGTTCCGCTCGCTGCGCTCGTCGATCCCGGCGCTTGCGTCGTCGGATTTCCGCCAGCTCCGCTCGTCTGAGCGAACGCTACGCTGCTCGTGAACGCGCTACTGCTCGCGAAAAGAGCTAGTCCGCCAAAGAGGATCGAAGGAGCGCGGCGCGTCATCGCGGAAGCTCATAGCATGGGCATGTCGACCTGCGCGATCACAAATCGATGAGGAATCGTGGCTCGCAAGCAACGGATTTTATTCCCCAAGAGCGCCCTTTTTCGGCTGCGTTGCGCGGCACCGACGGAGGCATGACGTGACCTCCTGAAAGCCGCGTCGTCACATCCAAGAGAGCGGTACTGAGTGGCGGCTTCGCGGCTATTCGCCTTCGAGGTGATCGAGAAAAGCCGCTATCTCCGTACGGAGTTCCGTGAGTGTCTCACGATACGCGGAGGCTTCGTTCTCGCTCTCGATCGAGAGGGCGCGTTCGCTCGCGAGCATCGTCGCCGCTTCTGCGTGCGCGGCAACGACGGTGTTCGCATTCGGAGAAACGGCGTTCGTTGCGGCTGCCGCACCGCTCGAGAGAAGGGCCGCTTCGTCCTTGGGCTCGATGTCGCCGCTGAGTTTTTTCTTGGCGCCGGCGATCGTAAAGCCTTCTTCGTAAAGAAGCTCACGCACGCGCGACAGCTTCTCCACGTCTTTGCGGGAGTAGACGCGCTGCCCCTTCTCGCTCTTCGTAGGACGCACGCCGCGAAACTCACGCTCCCAATAACGGAGCACGTGGGGTTCGACGCCGACAATCGAGGCGACTTCGCCGATTCGAAAATAACTCTTCAGCGGAATCGCGTGCTTCGACGGATTCGCGCTCTTCACGGAGTCGACTTCTCGTCGACGTTGGACGACGAGCCCATCGCTTCAGCTTTGGCGGCGCGATCAGGATTGAGCGCTTCGCGAAGAATCTGGCTCGGCTTGAACGTGAGGACGCGACGCGCAGTGATGTTGATGGGCTGACCCGTCTGCGGATTGCGACCGGGGCGCTGACGCTTGTCACGCAGGTCGAAATTGCCGAAGCGGCTCACTTTGATGTTCTCCCCAGAGCCGAGCGTGTTCTTCATGAGATCGAAAACGAGCTCGACGAGATCGGCCGTCTCCTTCTTCGAAAAACCGCCCACTTTCTCGTAGAGCGCTAGCGCGATTTCAGCTTTGGTCATCGATGCCCCTCTCCGTACGTCGAGCGAAACTCGGCGAACACTACGTTCGATCTAGCGATAACACCCATAGCTGGGGAAAAACAAGGGGTTAGCTTCTGAGGTGCGAAGTTCATGACGCGGGGCGTGAAAGGCCCCTCCGTTTTTGCCCGCGCAGGGGCGCGTAGCGGTACAATCGCGGAATGGTTGCAGAAGCTCTCGTCAAACGCGCAAAAGAGATCGTGGCCCTTGGTCGTTCTGGAAAAACCGATGAGGCCTACGCCGAATACAAGAAGCTTTTCGAGAGCGCGGAGTTCCTGACCTTCCCCATCGACGACCGTCGTCAGTGCATCAAGCTGGTCGTCAACGCGAGGATTCCCCCTACCCGTCCCGCAGCGGGGCTCGTCGAAGCGCACCGGGCGGCCATCAAGCCCCTCGAAGACGCGATCGGCGCAGAGGCGAAGCCTATCGACTTCGAGCTCCTCGGTATCTGTTTCGTTTTCGTCGGGGACGAGAAGAAGGCAGCCGACGCGTTTCGAACGGGCCTCCGCATCGAGCGCGAGAATGCGCCCGGTTCCGATCTTTGCGGTTCCCTCATGAAATGGGTTGCTGCCGTCTAACGAACGCGCGTTCGACCGAGCGACACGCTCCAAAGAAAAACGCCCCTCGCTCGTGAGAGCGAAGGGCGTTTTTGCGTCTTCAGGGAAGAATCAGGCGGCGGCGATATCGCCTTGCTCGGAGACCGCGACGGCGGGCACTTCACCCGAATCGCGCTCGCTGACGGGCGACGAAACGTCCGACGACTTCGTGCGAACGAGCTGCTCGCGAACGACGAGCGTCGCGACGTAGCTGTAGCCGAAGGCGAAAAGCCCTGCGAACGGCGTCGCGAACCAGTGACCCGTTTCGATGGAAGCGACGACGCTGACGGTCGAGATGAGCGCGAGGAAAATCTCCGTGAAGGGGATGTCTGCGCGCGCATGGTAGCGACCGAGGTTCACGCCACGCTTCGGCGTACGGACGAACTCGCCTGCCATGTGCTGAGCGCCGTCGAAGACTGCGCGCGAGAGGTGCGGAGCGAGGCCTGCGCCGAGAGCGAGAAGCGCGGGAAGAACCTTGAGCGCATCGCGACGACGACGCCCCTGCGCCGTTTCCGCCATCATGTAGAAGACGGCGAGCGAGCCCGTCGTGCCGATGCAGAGCGGGAGGTCGACGATGAGCATCGTCATGGGGTTGGTGGCGGGCATGAGGATGAGCGCCGGGAGAAGGAGCACGCTGAGGAGCACCATGAGCGGATACGCGAAGTGCGGCGTGAGGTGGAAGTAAGCCTCGAGCTTCTGCGAGAACGAGAGGTCTTTCGACGTCATCACGCGCTTCATGAGCTTGCGTGAGGTCTGTACGGTTCCCTTTGCCCAGCGGTATTGCTGCGCACGGAACGCGCTCACGTCTTCTGGCAATTCAGCCGGGGTGACCACGCGATCGCGGTAGACGAAGCGCCAGCCGGCCAGCTGCGCCCGGTAGCTGAGATCGAGATCTTCGGTGAGCGTGTCGTGCTGCCAGCCGCCGGTCGCGCCGATGACTTCTTTGCGCCACATGCCGCCCGTGCCCGAGAAGTTGAAGAGCCAACCTGCTGCCGATCGTGCGCGGTTTTCGACGAGGTGATGGCCGTCGAGCATGAGCGCCTGAACGCGCGTGAGGAGCGAGTGCTCGCGGTTCATGTGGCCCCAGCGCGCCTGCACCATGCCGACCTTCGGATCGTCGAAGTCGGGAACGACGTCTTTCAGGAAGCCTGGAAGGGGGAGAAAGTCTGCGTCGAAGACGGCGACGAACTCGCCCTTTGCGACCTTGAGACCTGCGTCGAGCGCGCCGGCTTTGTAGCCCGTGCGATCCGTGCGGTGGAGATAGACGATGTCGAGCCCAGTAACGGCGAGCTCTTGAACCTTCTTGCGCGCAAGGGCCTGCGTCTCGTCCGTCGAATCGTCCAGCACCTGGATCTCGAGGCGGTTGCGCGGATAGTCGATCTTGGCGGTGTGCTCGAGAAGGCGGTCGACGACCGTCGCTTCGTTGAAGAGCGGAAGCTGAACCGTGACACGCGGCCACACGCGGGTATTGCTCTCGCGTTCGGCGGCGGCGCGCGCATCGAACGCCTTGTTCGTGGCCTCCAACTTCTTGCGATGACGCAGCACGGTAAGGACGAGATGCGAACGGTGAAGGCCGTACGTCGCGAGGAAAAGGAGAACCGCGAAGTAGGCGACGCAAAGAGCAGTCTGCATGAAAAAAGTTAAGCACTTCGCGGCTTTCCAATTGTCATCAACTTGTAAATCGTTGCATCAGATTGTAGGCAATCCGCCCACTTTCGAGAGGTTGCGGCGATCCACCCGAGCGGCCGGTGGTCCTGAAAATGACGCGGTTCTCGCCTCCCGAACCACGCGCGCTTTGTGTTACGACCTCGCCATGTCGCGATCCTGGTTCG
>JAHFDV010000209.1 GCA_023248815.1 Myxococcales bacterium | reverse complement strand
GCGTTCGGATTGTCCGAAAGCTTGATGGAACCGAGGCCCATTCGCCGGTTCATGCGTTCCGTATCCGAGAGCGACGGCCACACCTGATCGGGGGGGGCGGCTAGCTCTGCGCTGCGCTCTGCGACGATTTTCGACACTAGGCCCAGATCCTCGTGTATTTCTCCCGGTTCTTCAAGGAGTCACATCATGCGCGGTTTTCTTCAGCCTGCCCACAAAGCCTCGAGCAACGAATCCCAGTCCTCTTTTTCGAACCTTTCACGCGCTCGCCGCATGAAACTCGCAAAAGCCGCCAAGACCACGCTCATCAAGGCGGACCAGTGGGCTCGCGGCGATTCTGTCGCTGCCGACGTCTCGGAAGCCCTCGAAGGTGCGGTCAAAACGCACGCAGCGAAGAAGAAGTAACCTTCGCTTCGAAGCTTCCTAACGTCCGAATTGCGGTCAGCGCCGCGGCGAGAAATTCTTGTCGCGGCGTTGTCGCGTCTGGGGTGTGAGTTGGCCACCCGCAAGCCCATTCAATTATCGCTACATATCCTGCAACGCAGCCTATTCCGCGAGGCTCGCTGGCGTTGACCATCGGCAGCTCCGCACCTAAGACCGGAGCCCAATGAAGCTGTCAACGCTCGCCACCGTCCTTTTCACGATGCTTTCGGGTTGTTTCAAGAACGAAACGAAAGGCCCGGTGCTCGCGGTGGGAGCCACGGCGCCAGCCGTCGAGGGGACGGACGGTACTGGCAATCGCGTCGCCTTGGGGCGGCCGGATCGCAACGCGTACGTCGTCTACTTCTATCCGAAGGACGACACGCCGGGCTGCACCAAGGAAGCGTGCTCGTTCCGCGACGACTACAGTGTCTACGAGAAGGCGAAGATCGACGTGTTCGGCGTTTCGCGTGACGACGAGAAGTCGCACGAGACGTTCCGCGCGCATCACAAGCTCCCGTTCGTACTCGTCTCGGACGAGAGCGGAGCGATTCAGCAGAGCTATGGCGTCCCGAGCAAGATGGGCATGCCGGCGCGAATCACCTTCTTGATCGACAAGGACAAGAAGGTCGTGAAGGTGTGGGAAGACGTGACGCCCGCCAATCACGCGAGCGACGTCATCGGTGCGGCGCGGACCCTCGGCCTCGTCCCGTGAAACGCTGTCCCCGAGGTTCACCATGAAATACGAGCTCATCCGCGAACAGTTCATTGCTCGGCCTCGGCGCGAGGTCTTCGCCTTCTTCGAAGACATCGAGAACCTCGAGCGCATCACGCCGGCGTTCATGAACTTTCACGTACTCACGAAGAAGCCCGTCGAGATCCGCAAAGGAACCCTCATCGACTATCGCATCGCCCTCTTCGGCCTGCCGATGAAGTGGAGGACGGAGATCACGGAATACAATCCGGACGAGACGTTCGTGGACCTCCAGATCAAGGGTCCCTACGCGCTCTGGAACCATCGGCACTCGTTCACCGAGGTCGAAGGCGGCACGTTGATGCAAGATTATGTGCAGTATGCACCTCCACTCGGTCCGCTAGGTTCCCTCGCTCATGCGATCTTCATTCGCCGGACGCTGAATCGAATCTTCGACTTCCGTGAGGAGACGATTCGCAAAGTGTTCGCCTGAGCCGGTGGTTCCTGCTGACTCGCGCGCTGCCGCCTTCTCCGTAGGCGTGGTAGAGCTCGTGCAATGGTTTCTCACGATCGCGTCTCGCCTCTCCTCCTTGCTGCACTGACGTCTCTCGCCGCGTGCCGCGAGCGTCCCCCAGAGAAGACCAACGTCGAGCCCAACCCGCACGTTCAGGCGACGAGCAGCGTGCCCAACGCGAACGCGGTCGGTAGCGCGCCGATTCTTGCGCCGAGCGCTCAAGCACCGGCGCAGGAGATCGTCTGGACGGCGCCGGCCGCATGGGTGAGCGCGCCCAACCCCAATCCGATGCGCAAGGCGACGTACAAGATCCCCAAAGCCGGCGGCGACGCAGAGGACGGCGAGCTCGCGATCTCGGCGGCGTCGGGCGGCGTTCAGCAGAACGTTCGCCGGTGGGCGCTTCAATTCGGCACGGACGACGCGAAGACCGAGGTTCGCCATCCGGGCGGGCTCAACGTCACCGTCGTCGAGATCACCGGCACTTTTTCAGGCGGGATGATGGGCGGAGGGGCCGCCGGACAGAAGAAGGGCGGGCAGATGCTCCTCGGGGCGATCGTGGACTTCGGAGACTCTCAGACGTTCTTCAAAGCGACGGGCGGCGAGAAGACGATGACGGCCGCCAAGAAAGACTTCGACACGTTCATTGCCTCTTTGCGGAAGAAGTAAGAGAGAGCTGGTCGAGCGCTTCAGTCGTTTCCGACGACGGCCGAGTGCGCAGCCAGCGATGGGGTCGCGGCGAGCGGCAAAGTGAACGAGAACGTCGCGCCTCCCCCTTCTCGGCTTCGCGCTGCGATCGTGCCGCCGTGTGCGGTGACGATGCCTTTGCAGATCGTGAGGCCAAGACCGATTCCACCTTCGACGCTGCCCGCGCGATAGAACTTCTCGAAGAGCTTCGACTCGTCGCCGGAGGCGATTCCCGGTCCGCGATCGGAGACCTCGATCTCCAACGATGCCCCGGTCTGTCGAGCATGAATTTCGATCGGACTCGCAGGCGGCGTGTAGCGGAGCGCGTTTTCGAGAAGATTGACGATCACCTGCTCGACGAGGACGGCATCCGCCGGGACGAGCGGAAGATCGGGAGCGAGAACCGCGCTGATCTTGCGGTCGCGCGCACGATCGTCGATTCGCGCAAGCGCGCTCCCGATGATCTCCTCGATCGACTGCCACTCCTTTTTGGCAGAGAGCGAGCCGGCTTCGAGACGCGTCATGTCGAGGAGGTTTCCGATCAGTCGATTCAGCCGATCGGCCTCTCCGACAATCGTCCTGGCGAGGCCGTTGCGATCTTCGGTCGACAGCGTTGCCTCATCGGCGATGGTGGACGCCGCGCCCTTCACGATCGCGAGGGGTGTTCGCAAATCGTGTGAGACAGAGCTGAGGAGCGAGTTGCGCAACTTCTCGGCGGCGGCCTCGAGCTGCGCTCTTCTCACGACCATCGTCTGCGTGCGAAGGCGCTCGGCTAGACCGCTGATCGTTGCAGCGACGGCGAGCATGACGCAGAGGGTCGTCACGTGCCGCACGTCCGTGACCGCGAAGCTGAAGTAAGGCGGGACGAAGATGAAGTCGAACGCGAAGACGCTGACGAGCGCCGCCGTGAGCGAGGGCACGAGCCCAAAGCGCAACGAGACGACGACGATTCCGAGAAGGTAGAGCATCACGGAGTCGGCGATCTGATCGCGGCCGAAGAGAAGATAGTTTGCGACCGTTGCGAACGCGACGACGCCGAGCGAGCCCGCAATCGCCGTGAATGACACGGCCGATTTGTGCGCGCTCTCTCCAGGGATCACGGCGAAGCCTTCATTCGTTCCGCCGAGGCGGAAGAATTGGGCAAGGAGATCCAGAGGACTTCGGCGCGCCATGACCTCCGCATCGTAACGCCATCTTGCCCTGCGTCATGGTGCTCAGTACCGGAGGAGCATTCCGAGAGTGAGTCGGTCTTCGGATTTCACGAGATCCGGAGTCCACCCGTCGACGGCGGCGCCCGCTCCCCCTTGATTGCCACCAGGAGGCGTCACGCCGTTCGGTCCCGTGAAGTACGGAACGTTCGCCGCGCGATGATTGAACTCGGCGCGGAACGTCACGAACTCACGCGGCATGTAGTCGGCGGTGATTTGCATGTCCCACGCTTTGTAGGAGTCGCCAGGAGCGGCGCTGAAGTAGGGCGTCCCCGAGAATGCGGTCGCGCCATTGATCGGCGGGATCAGGACGAGGTAGCGACCGGGATTCGTGATTGCGCCACCGCCGATCGTCGTCGCGAACTTGTTGTCGAAAAACCAGAGGCGCGAGTACGCCATGAATCCGAGAAAGAACTGCGATCCGCAGTCGACGCCGCCGCCATCTTCGCAGCCGGCATCGATCGTGAGCGACGCCGCAGCCCGACTCAGCCCCGGTCCCTTCTTGTCGTAGTACTTCACCATGATGCTGTCGTCGGTGTGGAAGCGCTTGCGGCCCGGCGTGTTGAGCGTGTCGGTCCCGGCGTACTGATTGCCGAGGACCGCGAGCCAGCTCGTGGGACGCCACGCGATCTGGAGACCCGCGCCGGGCGCTTGATTGAACTTGCCGTAGGACTGCCAGCCATTGACGATCCAAGGCTCGACTTTGAGCTTCTCGGTCACGAAGATCTGCGCGCGCACTCCATTGAAGAACCACGGTGTGTTCGACGACACGTAGGACGGCTGATACGTCCAGTTGTCGAAGTTGTAGTAGCTCCACAGACCGACGTACGACATGAAGATGCCGGCCTGCACGTTGACGCCGTGGAGCACGTCGAAGTGGTAACCGCCGTACGCTTCGGAGAGATAGCGGTAGGCGTCGTCGAGCCGCCACTGCCCGCGTGCCGGACTCGCGTCGTTGCGAGGCGTCGTCATCGAGTACATGCCGAACTGCGTCATGATGCGCGCCTGCACGTTCTTGTAGAAGAAGTCCCCACCGAACCCGAGCTGCGTCACTTGCACCTCGTTGTGACGGAACACCTCGCTCGATCCTGATATGGTGTTGTCTTTGGGGTGATTGAAACTGTAGTGATAGGTCGTATCGACGCGGACCTCTCCCGTGAAGGGTCCCCACTTCAGGGGCTTCTCTTGCGAACCGTAGTTGCCGGGGATCCAGCTGAAGTCGGCGAACGCGAACGCCTCTTTCTCGGGCTTCGTATCGTCCTTCTTTGGCAATTCAGTGGTCGCCCCATGCGTGGGTGTAGTCTGCACTGGTTTCGTCGCGACGACTCCTCTGGCCTCTTCGTCCGCGGGCGGCGGGTCCTTCTCGGCGCTCGCTGCGGTTTCGTCGATAGGCGTTCCCGCGTCCTTGAGATCATCCGCGAACACGCGTGACGACTGTGTGAGTGAGAGTGCCACCAAAGCCGTGAACCCCAACCGAGTGCGTGCAAGCATCCGAATTCGTCCTCCATGCGATCGAATGACCGCAAAGAGAACCTAGGAAGGTCCGCATAAGGTCGGCGTAAGGAGAGAGGTTCCCGGCGTAAAGAAGTCATAAAGGCCGCTTGGATGCGATACGATCGAATTGTCCAATGAACGACGCCCGGTCCGGCTATCTCAGTACCTTCGTTGGACGAGATAGCGAGCTCGCTTGGCTCATGGAGCGCGTGCAAGAAGGAGGGCGTCTCGTCACGATCTTCGGCCCGCCCGGTGTCGGAAAAACGAGATTGGCGGTGGAGATGATCGCCGTCGCCAAGCAGCCCGGCTTCGAGTGCTTCTTTTGCGATCTCACGCCAGCGCGAACGCTCGAAGCCGTCTGTGAGATCGTGCTCGAAACAATCAAGGGTGCCGAGAGGAGCGGGGCACAGTCTCCTTCGCGCGCCGTCACCGATGCAATGGCTGGGCTGGGTCCCGCCGTGGTTGTCCTCGACAACTTCGAACACTTGGTGGAGATCGCAGCTTCTTCCGTCGCCGAATGGGCAAGTGCAAATCCGCACGCATCCTTCATCGTCACGTCACGCGAAGTGCTTCGGATCCCGGGAGAGAGCGCTTACGAGCTCGCGCCGCTTTCGGTCCCGGCATCGACGCGCGAGATCGAAACTTCGGCGTCGGGACGAATGCTGCTGGATACGCTCCAAAATTATCGCCAGGCGAACCAGCTCTCGGAGAATGATCGCGAGCAATTGCTCGACGTGCTCGCCCGCCTAGAAGGGTTGCCACTAGCCATCGAAATCGTGGGCCCACGAATTTCGCTGCTCGGTCTGTCCGTCGTGCACGACAAATTGGATGTCGTGCTCGGTGCGGAGCCGCGAGCTGCTCGTGGCGCGCGTCGCTCCACGAAGACATTGCACGATACGATCGCTTGGTCGTGGTCCATGCTCGATGACGACGAACGTCGCGTGCTGACCGCGTGCGCCGTTTTTCAAGGAGGGTTCACCCTCGAGGCCTTGGAGGCGCTCTTCGAAGGAGATGCTCCGGAGAAGGCAGTTCTCGCACTGACGACGCTGCGAGAGAAGTCGCTCGTTCGCGCCCTCCCTAATTCGGTACAGGGAACTCCCCGCTTCGGGCTCTATGCGACGATCGCCGCGTTTGCTGCCGAGCGACTAGAGCCGATGGAACGGCGCGCACTCGTGGAAAAGCGTCATCGGTCGTACTTCGCCGCTTTCGCGCGCCGTGCCGCGGCGCAAGAGCGCCAAGCAATCGAGCTCGTTCACGACGAGACCGCGAACTTGGTCGTCGCGATCGAAGGAGACGACTTCAGTGTGCTCGAGGATTCGTTTGCGCTCCTGTTGGCGTTGCCGATGATGGGAAAAATCGCGCCACGGCGCCGCCTCTCCCTCTTCGAACGATTCATCGAGACGCATTCGCTCGAAGACAATGCGCGGTCGGCGGATCTGCTCATCGCGCACGGGGAGCTTCTCCAGACGGCCGATCGAGACCCCGAGGCAGAAGAGAAGCTCTCGCGCGCTCTCACCATTGCGCGCGCGCAGGGAGACCATCGAGCAGAGTTTCGAGCACTGACTCGCTTGGGTGGGACACTTCTCGATCGCGACCCGAGGCTCAGCGTCGAGCCACTCGAGGAAACGCTGCGTCGTGCCAGAGACCTGGGTGATCTCGCGACGGAAGCGTTCGCGCTTTCGTACCTGACGCTTGCCCATCTGAACCTCGGGAATACGGAGGCGGCGTTGCGAGTGGGGATGCTCGCCGTCGACGTCGCGTCGGCCGGAGGCACGCATTTCCCGGGCTACGTGGTGAACGCAAAAGTCCACTTCGCGCTGGTCTGCTTGGCCAAAAGGGACTTCGCGACAGGCGAAGAGAACCTGCGATCGGCACTGAAGCTGGCGACGAGCATCGGCTTGATTTCGCACGAAGCTTTCGCGGCGTCGATGACGGCGTTTTCTCGACACGCCTCGGGCGCGCTCGACGAAGCCGAGACGCTCTATCGAAGCGCCATCGGTAGAAATGAGTCTCTTCGAAGGATGAGCATCGCGGGGGTCATGCGTGGGGGATTCGCGTTGCTCCTCGTGGAGCGCAATCGGCTTCGCGAAGCATTCGCGGAGCTCACGCTCGCGGAACAGCACTTCCGCAACTATGCGCGTGACCGCGCCTGGGGGGCATTGGTAGCGGGGCTCGCCGAGGTCGTGCGGGCGAAGCTCCACGAAACGCCCTTGGACCTTTCAGCTCAGATCGGTGCGGCCGGTGAGCTCGGACCGCTCGTGACTCTTCTCTACGCTCTCCACGATCCCGAGGCAGCGGTGCCGACTACCTCCGTGCGAGTGCACGCTTTCGAGTGGACGTTGATCGAGACGGCAATCGAGCGCCTGCGGGCAATTCCGAAAGCCTTGGAGCCTCCGCGCGAGACCACTCGAGACGCAGCCCTCCTCGTACACGTGAACGGCCACTGGTTCCGCCCGCCCGGCGGGACGGTCATTCCGTGTTACGGACGGAGCGTGATTCCTCGCCTGCTGCGCGCGCTCGCCGAACAGCGGAGCAGCCGGCCGGGCGAACCTCTGACGGTCGATGCCCTTCGTGCGATCGGATGGCCGCACGAGCGTATGTCGGACGAGTCAGCGCGAACGCGCTTGCGCCAAGCCATGGCGGTGCTGCGAAAGCTCGGCATGGGCAAGCTGATTATTTGGCAAGACGTCGGATACATTCTCAACCCGAGCGTTCCGGTCGAGCTCTGCGACTGAGCCAGTTCTGCAACGGCCGAGCACATGCGGTACGCTCCATCGACCGATGAACGAAGCGCGCTCCGGATATCTCAGCACCTTCGTTGGGCGAGACGACGAACTTGCTTGGCTCATGGATCGCGTTCATGAGGGAGGCCGCCTCATCACGATTTTCGGTCCGCCCGGCGTAGGGAAAACGAGACTCGCGGTGGAGACTATCGCCCTCGCCGAGCAGCCCGGATTCGAAGGCTTCTTTTGCGACTTGAGCGCTGCCAAAAATGTGGAGACCGCCAGCGAGATCATTCTCAATGCTCTGAGGGCAGGCGGTGGCGGCGGCGCGCAGAACCTTTCGCGCGCTGTGAACGATGCGATTCGCGCGGTCGGCCCCGCAGTGATCGTGCTGGACAACTTCGAACACTTGGTAGAAGCCGCATCTTCCATGGTCGCCGAATGGGCGACCGCAAACCCCCACGCTTCCTTGATCGTCACGACGCGCGAAGTGCTTCGAATCCCCGGTGAGGTCGCCTTCGAGCTGATGCCACTTCTCGTGCCTGCAGCGACGCGTGAGATTGAAGGTTCAGCCTCGGGGCGCATGTTGCTCGGTACGCTTCGCAACTATCGCGAGGCGAGTCAGCTTTCGGAAGCCGAGCGAGAGCAATTGCTCAACGTTTTGACCCGTCTTGAAGGCCTCCCTCTCGCGATCGAGATCGTCGCGCCTCGAATCGCGCTCTTGGGCCTCAGCTTCGTTCACGACAGACTCGATGCCGTAGTTGGTGGCGCGCCGCGAGCAGCGCGCGGTGCTCACCGCTCGGGCAAGACATTGCGCGACACGATTGCGTGGTCGTGGTCGATCCTCGACGATCAGGAACGGCGTGTTTTGGCGGGCTGCGCAGTCTTTCGCGGAGGTTTCGCGTTCGAAGCGGTAGAAGCGCTCTTCGAAGGCGAGCCCTCCGGGGAGGCCGCACGCGCGTTGACGACCTTGCGCGAGAAGTCGCTCGTGCGCGCATTCTCGGTCGCCGACAAGAGTGCGCAGCGCTTCGGGCTCTACGCGATCATCGCGAGCTTCGCGACGGAACAGCTCGAGGCAAGCGGGGAGCGCGCGCTGGTCGAAAAACGGCACCGCTCCTATTTCGCCAACCTCGCGCGACGAGCGGCGGCGCAAGACCGACGTGCAATCGAGTTGGTACACGAAGAGACCGAGAACCTGGTCGCCGCAATCGAGCGGGACGATTCGAGCGTACCGGAGGATTCTTTCGCGCTCATCGAAGCCTTGCGGATGATGGGAAGAGTTTCCGCTCATCGCCGTCTCTCTCTCTTCGAGCGATTCACGAAGACGCAGGCGCTCGGCGATGGTTTGCGGTCGGCTGCGCTACAAATCACCTATGCCGAGCTCCTACAAAGCGCGGATCGCCGTCAGGAATGCGAAGAGGCATTTGCACGCGCTCTCCGCATCGCCCGCGCGCATGGAGATCGTCCGCTCGAGCTTCGCGCATTGGCTCGCCTGGGGGGAGTGGTTGGTGCGTGCAATCCCAAGCTGGGCACGGAGCTGCTCGAAGAATCTCTGCGCCTCTCGCGAGAGTTGGGAGATCTGGCGATGGAGGCTTTTTCCCTTTCCTATCTGACGTTGAGCCACCTGTACCTTGGTGACGTAGAATCCGCCGGTCGGCTGGGCAGGCTCGCCATCGACATCGCCTCGGCCGGCGTCTCGCATGTCCCCGGCTATCTCATCAACGCCAAGGTCCATCTCGCCTTCGTTTGTTTGGCGAATCGCGACTTCGCGAC
>JAHFDV010000612.1 GCA_023248815.1 Myxococcales bacterium | reverse complement strand
CGACCCGTCGCTGAAAGTGACGGGCGCGACGTCGCCGGGGCGCACGGTTACGTATTCGACGGCGCGCGCGGCGCTCAGCGCATCACCCGCCTTTACCGCCAATGAGAATGTGACCATCGAGCTCGCGTACGGCGGAACCCTCGCATGCGATACGCCGGATGGAAGCCATTCGTATTCACCTGCCGCATGCGAGCACCTCGGTGTAGTGACGCGCCACGTCTCGGGAAGCTTTCTTCCCTATCTCCTCTCGGAAGACGGCGGCACGCTTCCGTATCCGTACACGATCGCGATCACGACGACGGATGGCTCGGACGTGCACCTCTCCGGCATCGAGCAATCCAACGAACTGATTGGTGCGGAGCGCAAGGTCGTCTCTTCGTGTCCTTGGCCGATGAGTCTTCCGTTGTACGCGTTCGTCGGATCGCTCGGCACGCTACCGGTCGACTCGTCGCAGCTCCTCTTTCTGTATCCGTCGAACTCTTTGGACCTTTCCAGACGAGCGTGGACACCTTCGGCACTGGGCTTCCTCGAGACGTTCTCGAGCCAAAAGCTCGTCTATCCCAAGATGCAGTTCATGCGTCTCCCGAAGACATCGAACGATCCCGGCACCGTTGCGTGCGCGATGACGCTCCTCAACGAGATGTTCGATCGCGTAGGAGATGTCTTTCACGAAGAGGTGTGGGCCCACGAAAATTCGCACCAGATCTTCGGAGGCGCCGTCACCCACGATGGCGAGCTCTCTCGGATCTACGAGGGCTTCGCGTCGATGGTCGAGATCGACTACACGTATGCCCATCACTTTTCCACGCGCGATCGCGACGACTACCTCTCGGATCGCTACTCTCTTCTTCTGCTGGACATCGATCGCGTCGGCGCCACAGTCAAGCTGCCGCCCATCGTTGCGCCTTCGCAAAAGGCGGCGCAGCTCGAACAGCCGGAGTATTCGACATGGGCGTACCACATGGGCGCGGCGATGCTCGAACACCTGCGCGCGACGGTCGGCGAGGCAAGCTTCATGAAGGGGATCGCGGCGTACGCTAGTGCGTGCAGCTTCAAACCTTGCGCGATGGCCGACCTCCAAGGTGCGATGGAGCAGGCCAGCGGGAAAGACTTCACGAAGTTCTTCGCAAACTTTGTAACCGACAAGATTCGTATTCCGGTCTCGACGTCATTCACGACGACGAAGACCGGCGCCGATCTCGTCGTCACGCAGGACCGATCCGATCCAATGACACTCGAGGTCTGGGTGACCCTGGAGAACGGGGCGCGGGAAAAGCGCATCGTCGAGCTGACGGGGGAGACGACGACTGCGCCGATTGCCGCGAGCGGAACGATTCGCTTCATCCGACCGAGTCCACTTCATGGCTTCGGGATCGACGCGAGCTCGGCCGCGGCGGGCGATCTCGACTTCGATGGAGAGGTCGATGGGACCGACTTGCTTCTCTGCGCACGTAGCGTTGGGGAGAAGCTCTCGACGTACAATACGGGGATCTACGTGCTCGAACCCCCGTTCGATCGTCGCTGCGACGTGAACCACGATCTCGTCGTCGACGACGAAGATCTTGCCGCGATTCAAGAGAACTTCGGACAGGTGCGAGGTACGAAATGAGCTGGAGCGTTCGACTACTTTCTCTCTCGTGTGGCGCGATGCTCGTGGCGTGTTCGTCTTCGCCGACACCCGAGTTCACCGCCGACACCGCCGTCGACCACAGCGTCTTTCTGCGCTCGACGACCGTCACCAAGGACGCATTCGAAGCAGAAATCGTCGGACGAAACCTCGAGGCATTCTCCGGTATCGCATTCCGGCTCCAGTACGACGCCCATGTACTCGCGTTCGGTTCGCTCAGCCCAGGGGCCGACTGGACCGACAAGCGCTACGTGCTTGCCAAGGAGGGCAAGCCCGGACTTTTGCTCGTCGGAATCGCCGAACCCGGTAGACCGCCGACCGCGCCCCTCGAAGGCGAGCGCGTGCTCGCAACGGTGAAGTTCAAGCGAACGTCCGAAGACGGCTCCGAGATCTCCTTCGACACCGTGCGGTCGGAGCTTCGCGATACGAACGGCAAAACCGTTCGAGCGACGTTCACTGGCGGCAAGCTCCAATGACGCCCTAGCGCCCGCGTTCTCACGGAACGAAGAGCGCCTGCGCGAAGGCTGCCATCACGGAGCCGAAGAGGACGCGTGGCAAAAGACGCATGCTTCGTTCGGAGGGCCTTCGCGCAAATAGGAACGTTGCGAGCGCGACGAAGCCCGCGAGATAAAGCGCGCTGATCTCTCGCCAAAAAAAGCCAGCGTGAAGACTCCAGATGACTTGCGCGGGGTTCGGCTCACTCGTGAAAAAGGCGTGGTACGTGCGATCAATTGCGTAATACGTGAGCGCCGTCGAGGCGGCGAGCCCGGCTGAGAGCGCGATGCGATTGCGATCGGCAGGATTCATCGAAGCGTGCCCGCTCCTTCCGAGAGTACGACGAGGCGCTTTCTTCTCGGGACATCGGCGTGCGCGGCAACGCGTGGACATTCAGGATCAGGGCCCGGCGATCGCGCGACGAAGCCGCGGACGACCGCACATCCGCCTTTGCAAATCGTGCGAAAGTTGCAGGAGGCACATGGCTCTTCCGGCGACTTTCGTTGGGCGCGCCATTCTTCGAGAGATACGTCGTCGAACGACTCCGCGATCGTCGTGGCTCCGCTAGCTGCCGTGAAGCTGCAGCCAGACACCTTTCCGTCGTTCCTGACGGCGAGCAGCGCCTCTCCTGCTTCGCATCCGAGAATGCCGAGTCGCTCGAGATCCTGCGGACGCGAATACAGATCGGCATCGCTCGAGAGGTAGGGGACGAGAGAGCAATCGATGCGCACGGAAAGCCCCGCGTGATGAAGCGCGCGCAGCAGGTCTGGAAACGCAAGCACTTGCTCTCGCGAGAGTCGCCGTTCGAAGTAGTCGGCGAGGGCAGCGCGCCCTGCGGGCTTGTAGCGAAGAAGCTGAACCTCTTTGGCTCCGGCCTCCGTCGCGGCGTGAACCGTCTCGCGAATCGCTCCAAACGTGTCGCGCGTCATCACGAGATTGACGCCCACACGAACGCCGCGCGCAGTGAGTGTGCGCATCGCGTCGAGTGCGGCGACCGACCCGTCGAATCCACGCACGCGCGCGTAGTCATCGCCGACGCCATCGAGGCTGACGTTCACCTGTTCGAAACGGCCGAGCGCCTCGAGCTTCGGTTCCGAAAGGCCGAGCCCGCTGGTCGTCACGACGGGCGTGATGCCGAGGCTGCGCGCAAAGTCTGCGAGCTCTCCGAGATCGCGACGCAACGTCGGTTCGCCGCCGCCGAACGCGACTGTAAA
>JAHFDV010000208.1 GCA_023248815.1 Myxococcales bacterium | reverse complement strand
CGTTCGCTGGTGCGATCAAGAGCGAGGGTGACAAGGCGCTCGTCGTCGGTCGCGAAGTCGACGGCGGAACGCTCACGATCAAGGTGACGTTGCCCGCAGTCGTCACGGTCGACCTCCGCATCAATACGCCGAAGGCGGTGCAGTCCGTGCACACGGCGCCGGGTTTCGCCTATGCCGACAACGGCGACAAGATTCGCTTCGCGCCGCTCATGGCGATCATGGCCGCGAAGAAGAAGCCGCTCGCGGAGCTCAAGCTCTCGGAGCTCGTCACCGACGAGAAGACGAAGATCAACTACGGCGTGTTCGAAGCGCCCGCCGCGCGTAAAGCCGGTCAAAAAGTCCCCAACGTGCAAGAGCTCGTGAACAAGCTCCGCACTGAAGCCAAAGTCGTCTGAGGAGCCCATCATGACAACCACTCTCGTCGTTGCTGAAGTCGTAGAAGGCAAAGTCAAAAAAGGCAGCTTGAGCGCCATCGCATTCGCGAAGGCCACGGGCGGCACTTTCTCCATCCTCGTCCCCGGCGCAGGCGCCGCGGGCGCAGCGCAAGAAGTCACGGGCTTCGGCGCCGAGAAGATCATCGTCGTCGACGACGCATCGCTCGGCAACCAAATCGCGGAGCACTTCGCACCGACCATCGCCGCGCTCGCCGCGAACTTCGACGTCACCGTGCTCACGGCAACGTCGTTCGGCAAAGACGTTGCGCCGCGCGTCGCTGCGAAGCTCAACGCGGGCTACGCGAGCGACATCTCCGGCGTGAAGGTCGAGGGCGACAAACTTCTCTACAAGCGCCCGATGTACGCCGGCAACACGTTCGGCTGGGCGAACATCACGACGCCCAAGCAGATCGTCAGCGTCCGTCAGAGCGAATTCGCTCCCGCGGAACCCTCGGGCGGCGCGAGCCCTATCGAGAACGCAGCACTTGCTCCCGCCGACGCCGCTGCGTCGCGCGTCGAGTTCGTATCGCTCGAAGCCTCGAAGAGCGAGCGTCCCGATCTCGGCGAAGCTGGTGTCATCGTCTCTGGCGGCCGCGCGCTCAAAGAGAAGTTTGCCGAAGTGCTCGACCCTCTCGCAAATCTCCTCGGAGCCGCCGTCGGTGCAAGCCGCGCCGCGTGTGACGCGGGATATGCGCCTGCCGAGCTCCAAGTCGGACAGACGGGCCGCGTCGTCGCTCCGAAGCTCTACTTCGCGATCGGCATCTCGGGCGCCATCCAGCACATCGCCGGAATGAAGAGCAGCAAGACGATCGTCGCGATCAACAAGGACGCCGAAGCGCCGATCTTCCAGATCGCCGACTACGGGCTCGTTGCGGATCTCTTCACGGCCGTTCCCGAGCTCGTCGCCGAGCTCAAGAAGTAACGGAGTCCGTAACCGCCGTGGCGAATCCCTTCGCCACAAAGCCGCTTCATAAATGAGCTACCTCGTTCTTGCGCGCAAGTATCGTCCTCAGTCCTTCGAAGATCTCGTCGGACAAGAGCACGTTGCGCGTACGCTCGCGAATGCGATCGGATCAGGACGCGTAGCTCACGCTTTTCTTTTCACGGGAGTTCGCGGCGTCGGCAAGACGACGAGCGCGCGCCTTCTCGCAAAGTGCCTGAACTGCCTCGGCGCAGACGGCAAGGCGACGGGGCCAACGGCGATTCCCTGCCAGGTATGTGCAGCCTGCAAGGAAATCGCAGCGGGCAACGACATGGACGTCCAGGAGATCGACGGCGCCAGCTACAACGGCGTCGACGAAGTGCGTCGTCTTCAAGAGGGGCTCGCCTTCCGTCCGGCGCGTGACCGCTTCAAGGTCTATATCGTCGACGAAGTTCATATGCTGTCGAACGCGGCGTGGAACGCGTTCTTGAAGACGCTCGAAGAGCCGCCACCGCACGTGAAGTTCATCTTCGCGACGACGGAAGTGCACAAAGTTCCGGCGACCATCTTGAGTCGCTGCCAACGCTACGACTTCAAGCTCATCAGCGTCGCGATGATCATCGGGCGCCTCAAAGACGTCCTCGCGCAGGAGAAGATCACGACGGACGACGCCGCACTCTCGATCATCGCGCGCGAGGCCGCGGGCTCGATGCGCGACGCGATGAGTCTTCTCGATCAAGTCATCGCGTTCAGCGGCAACGATCTGAAGGGCTCGGACGTTGCGCGAGTCCTCGGCGTAGCCGACGGCGATGCCCTTTTGGGTGTGGCGCGCGCAGTCCTCTCCGGCGATCGCGCGGGAGCTCTCAATCTCACGCGCGACCTTGCTGAAGCCGGCTTCGATCTCGTTCATCTCGCCCGCCACCTTCTGCGGCAGTTCCGCGACCTCGTCGTGATCCGTGCCGCAACCGACGCCGAAAAGCTCGTCGACCGCACGAAGGAAGACATCGCGGCGCTGAAGGCTCTCTCCGAGACCGTCCGCGAAGACGAGCTCCTGCGAGTGTTCTTCGGCTTCTCGAAGAGCTTCGAAGACATCGCGCGAAGTGGCCAGCCGCGAATGACGCTGGAAATGACGCTGGTTCGTCTCGCCGCACGCCCAACGCTGGCGACCGTCGAAGAGATTCTCTCGAAGGTCGTGGCTCTCGAAGCGCGATTGGGAGGCGGCGCTGCGGCTGGCAGCAAGCCGGGGACAGGCGGACCGCCGGGAAAAGCCCCCAGCGGAGCAAGTGATCTCCCCTCACCTGCACCGCGCATCGCTGAACCACCGGGGCCACCGAATCATCTAGTCGCGACGGCGAGTCCGAGTCCGACTGCGACTGCGATTCCAATCGCAACCGCGACCGCCCCCTCGACCGCGAACGCCCCCGCGACCGCGAACGCCCCCTCGACCGCGACCGCGGCCGCCCCCGCCCCCAGAGCCGCCCCGCGTTCCCCGGCAGCCGATCACTTCGCCTCTCTCCCTACGCCGAGCATCCGCGCGCCCTCTGCCTCCGGCGCGCCCCCTCCGAGCTCTGCGCGTCCCTCCCAGCCGCCTTCCTCGCGCGGCCCAGCGTCGCGAAGCGCGCACTCTCCAGAGCCATATGACTTTGGGGGTCCTCCTCCTTCCGCTCGCGCACCCGGTCCCGGTGGTCAAGGCAATGGTCCGGCGAGTGCGCGCGGTCCCGCGAGCGCGCCACCGCCGCCAAAGGTTCGTTCGAGCGACGAAGCGACTTGGCGAGCGATCGTTGCGCTCATTCGCCCCGAGCATGCGGGCATTGCGTCGATGTTCGAGCACGCGGCGCCTTCGCGCATCACGCCGAATGAGCTCATTCTCGCGTATTCCGAGCACGATTTTCTTGCGACGCAGGTGACGACGGACGAGGCGCGAGCGCTCCTCACTAAACACACGCGTGCCTTCTTTGGCGTCGACACGGACGTCCGCATCGAGCTCCGTGAAGCGCAGGAGCTCTCGATTCACTCCGTCGAGCTCGAGAAAAAGCGTGAAGCTTCGGCGGCCGTCAAACGCGAAGTCGCCGAGCACCCGCTCGTCCGCGAGCTCGTCCAAAATCTCGGCGCGGAGCTACGCGCAGTGCGCGTCCCTGGCGACGACTGAGTCGCTCTTCGAGCGCAAGAAGAGCCTTTGAACGCCGCGTGAAAGCGCTATAGTCCGCGCATGGCTTTCCAAGGTGGAATGAACGAGATCATGCGCCAAGCGGCGCGTCTTCAGCGCAAGATCGAAGAGACGAAGACGAAGCTGAAGGACACTGAAATCACGCACACGATGAGCGACGGCAAGATCAGCGTCGTCGTCACGTACGGCGGCAAGGTCGGTCGCATCACGATCGATCCGGCGTTCCTCGCTTCCGAGGGGCTCGACATGTCGCTCGACGCAGTAGTGGCGTGCACCAACGGCGCGCTCGAAGCGGCCGACAAAGCGATGAGCGCAGAGCTCGAAAAGGTCACGGGCGGCGTCAAAGTCCCCGGCATGTTCTGATCGCGCGCGCGATCACCTTTCTGAAGTAACCGACCATGCTTCCGCAGCGCCTCCGAAAGCTCCAGACGTTGCTTTCGCGGCTTCCGGGCGTCGGCGAAAAGACGGCGCAGCGGTATGTGCTCCATCTTTTGACGGGCCCCGCAGAGCTGGCGACGGAGCTCGGTCGTGAGCTCGTCGAGCTGCATAGTCATCTCGGTCGTTGCGGGTGCGGCAATCTCGCGGAGATCGAGGACGGCAAGCCGAACGAGTGCAACATCTGCAGTGACTCGCGGCGCGATCAACAGCTGCTCTGCGTCGTCGGCAGAATCCCGGATCTCCTCTCGATCGAACGCGCAGGGACGATGCGTGGTCGCTATTTCGTGCTCGGAAAGCTCTTGAGCCCGCTCGAAGGTACGCGTCCCGAAGATCTCCCGCTCGAGCGACTCACGGCGCGCATTCGCGAATCGGGAACGACCGAAGTGATTCTCGCGACACCGACGACCGTCGAAGGTGAAGCCACCGCGCTCTTTTTGAAGCGTGAGCTCGCGCCGTTCAATCTTCGCGTGTCGCGCATCGCGAGCGGCGTGCCGCACGGTGGAGACTTCGATTACGCAGATCCCGTGACGATGGGACGCGCCCTCGCTGGTCGTCGCGACCTCTGAGAGCGTCCCAATTCCGTGCTACGTTGCGCGCCATGAAAGCGATCGCAACGACCGAAGCTCCCGCGGCCATTGGACCCTATTCTCAGGCGATTACGACGGGCAACCTCATCTTCCTGAGCGGTCAGATCGCACTCGACCCCGCAAAAAAGACGATGATCTCGGAAGAGCCCGGATTCGCCGAACGCGCCAACGCCGCGAAGGGTGGCGCGGTCGCCCTCGAGACCGAGCAAGTGATGAAGAATCTCGAGGCAGTGCTTCGCGCAGCCGGCGCCTCGTTCAAGTGCGTTGCCCGCACCACGATCTATCTGTCGAGCATGGCAGACTTCCCGATCGTCAACGAGATCTACGGACGCTACTTCGAGGGCATCACGCCCCCGGCGCGCGCCACCGTTCAAGTCGCGGGATTGCCGCGCGGCGCGCTCGTCGAGATCGACGCCGTCGCCGTCATGGATCACTTGGTCTGATTCGAGCTTGGTAAGCCGCGCGTAGACGCGAGACCAAAGCGCGATCTTCCGCGAAGGTGACTCGTGCGCCGTCCGTCGCGATCCATTCGTCGATCGCAGCGATCTCGAGCAGGCTCGAAGTGAGGAATGCGCCCTTCGCCGAGCGTATTTCGGATTCGTGAATGCGACGCTCGTTGACGAAAATGCCTGATTCGCGCGCGAGCGCGAGGACGAGAGCGCGCGTGACGCCCGGCAAGATGAGCTCGTCGAGCGGAGGCGTCGCGAGCTCGTTCTCGAAGACGAAAAAAACGTTGGAACGCGCGCCTTCGAGCACGAAGCCGCCCGTGTCGATCGCGATGCCCTCGAAGGCGTTCACGCGCGCAGCGCGACGCGCGAGCTCGTTCGCGAGCGCATAGCTCGTGGACTTGAGACGCAGGGGTGAGACGCACGGGATTTCATCGGCGAGGGCGACGATGCGCGTTGGGGTGCCCGGGGTGAAGGGCGAAACGGAGACGATGCGTGTCGGACGCATTCCCTTTGGGCGAAGCATTCCTTCGCCGATCCCTGCCGTCACCGTGATGCGCAGTCGTTGGGAGCCGGATAGCGCGAGCGCTTCGAGATCTTTTTGGAGCGCCGATGCCAGGCCGCTAGTGTCGATCTCGAGCGTCGAGAGACCCGCGATGAGTCGCGCGAGATGCTCTTCGAGCGCGAACGGACGCCCCTCGTAGACACGCAACGTCTCGAAGAGCCCGTCGCCGTAGAGCAATCCACGATCCTCGACCGAGACGTGCGTTGCGGGCTTTCCGTCGATGAGCGTGCGGCGTTCGGTCATCGATGCGGCCCGAGATTGATCAAGCGACGAGCTTCTCGGCGCGCTCGTTCGCGGCAACGATGAGCTCGCGGAGCACGCTCGGACTCACACCGTCAGCTTCGATGGGCTCGCTGAAGACGATGGCGACCTTCGAGAATGGAAGTGGGAGACGCATCTCGTCCCAGGCAGAGATTCGAATCGAATTGGAGGTCGCCGTGCCCACGGGGACGACGTGCGCATTCGCGGCTCGCGCCAACGTCAAGCTCCCGCCCTTCACTTCATGAAGTGGCCCGCGCGGACCATCGACGGCCATCGCGGCGTCGGAGCCCGCTTTCACGGAGTGGATGAGCGCCCGTAGCCCTTCCGCTCCTCCGCGGGACGAGGAGCCCCGCACTACACCGATACCAAGGACGCGTAGCGAGGCGGCCTGGAGGTCGCCGTCCTTCGAGTGAGAGACCAAGGCGACCGTATTGCGGCGACGAGCCCAAGCGAAGAGCGGAACTTGTTTGCCGTGGAAGAAGCAGAGCACCCACGCGCGATCGTTGGCCGTGACGGGGAACACGAGGCGCACGCGAAGTGTGCGCATCCAGAGCCACACGAGGGCGCCGAGGAGCGAACCCAGTGCGCGGCGTTGGTAGGAGGAGGAGGCGCTTGCGGGAGAGGTCGCGGTCGCCGTCGGGGCCGAGGTCGAGGCTGAGATCCGAGACGGGAGCATGGCCCGAATGTGGCTCAGAGTTGCGAAAGCGCGGTTTGGGCGCGTTCTAGCGAGGAGTCGCTCTCGAGGGCTCGTTCGTACATTTGCTTCGCCTTGGGCTTGTCGCCTTGGGCTTTGCTGACTTCTCCTAGGTAGAAGAAGACCTCGGCCTTGGTGATGCCGCTGTCTTCCAACTTCTGGAGAAGGAGGGCTCGGAAGGTTTTTTGAGCGCGGTCGTAGTCGGTTAGCTCTAGCGCCAGGAGACCGAGATCGCGCAGGGTCGGGACCGAGCTCGGATCGATTTTGAAGGCGCGATCGAGCTCCTCGAGTGCGAGTGGCTTCTGACCCGAGAGCGTGAGGAGGCGCGCTTTGTGACGGAGCACAACCGCGAGCTCCTTGCTGCGCTTGCCCGCGAAGATGGCGGCGATCTTCTCGATGCCTTCGAGGGCTTCGGCGATCATACCCGCGGCCTCGTAAGCTTCGACGCGCGTTTGCAAGAGCTCGCGATTCGAAGGAGAGAACGTCACGGCGCGATCGAGCGCTCGTGCGGCGCTCGTTGGTTCGCCGAGGCGACGGTGGATGACGGCGGCTTTTTTCCAGTTCTCGACGACGCGCGCGATGTCGGGCGCGAGGACAGGAGCTCCGACCGACTGGCCCGGTGAGATCGACGTGCGCGAGAATAGACCGCTCGGCTTGGGAGCCAGCGAACCTCCCGGCGGCGGGACGATGCTTCCGCGAACTTCAGGCGGCGGGACGAGACCGCCACGAGCCACCAAGAGCTCGGCGCGTTCTTCGTAGTGCGCCGCGAGCGCGCCCCACGATTCGCTCTTCTCGAGAAGCGCGATGAGCTCGTCGTCGACCTCGTGCGCTTCGGGGCGGAGGCCGAGGGCGCGGCGGAGCGCTTCGTCTTCTTCTGACGCGTTTCCTAGCGTGCGCGAGGCCTTGGCCCAGCGACGCGCGAATTCGAAGGCTTGATCGTCTTGGGCGCTCTGCGAGAGATCGCGAAGGGCGCCGACGGCGACGTCGAGTGTGTTCGTGCGCTCGGCGAGATCGGCGATCTTCTCGAGTGTCGCAGCGTCGTGCGTGCGCTCATGGAGAGCGCGGTACGTCGCGAGCGCTGCCGGCAAGTCTTCGAGCGAGCGCTCTTCGACTTCTGCGAGCTCGCGCAAGACCGCGGTGATGCGCTCGCCTTCGTACGCGTCGTTGCGATACGCGCGTTCTTGGCGCAGGAGCGCTGCGAGATCCGTCCAGCGCGACGCTGCGCGGTAGAGCGCATCGAGGCGCGCGAAGGCGTCTCCTTCGTAGCCGGGTTCGGCGAGCTCGCGCTCGATGGCAGCGGCGGCTTTATTGAGATCATTGGCTTCGCGATGGAGCTCGGAGAGCTCGTAGCGCGCCGCGCGACGCTCTTCCCTTCCCTCTTCATGCGCTTCGATGGCATCGAGCACGGCGACGCGGCGCTCGTCTGCATGCGGAATGATCGCGAGGAGACGCCTGCGGAGATCCGCATCGGTCGCGTGAGCCGCGAGAAGACCGAAGTAGAGGTTTCGTGCGCGCTCCGTCTCCGAGATCTGCTCGAAGAGCGTCGCCGCCTTCATCGTATGCGCGAAGGCGTTCTGTCCCGGCATCTTCGCGAGCGCGAGATGCTCCGTCGCCGCGTCGCCGGGACGATTCGTGCGTTCGAGGATCTCTGCGAGCTTCTTGCGTGCATTGGCGTGCTCGCCGTTCTCGAGGATCTTGCGAGCGATGGGCTCGGCAGTCTCGTCCCCGTGAACGAGCGCGACATCGAGCGCTTCTTCGAGAAAGCGCAGCTTGTCGGTGCCGGCAATCTCCGAGCGGCGCAAGAGTGTCGCAACGAGATCCCCGCGGCGATCTTCTCCGCGGCGGAGGGTGATGAGAGCATCCAGCGCCGTTTCGGACCCACTGGCGAGCTCGAACGTGTGTTCGGCGCGGGTCACGTCGTAGAGGTGGTCGCGCATCCACAAGGCGAGGCGTTCGGCGCGACGCGTTTTTGCGGCGCCTTCGAGCGATGCGAGCGTCGCTTCGGTCGTGTCGACGGCCGTCGCCCACTCGTTCGTCTCGCCTGCGAGCTTCTCGAGCTCTTCGACTTCGGCGTCGTTCGTGGGATCGAGTCCGACGACGCGCTCTGTCCACTTCTGTGCGGCGCGAATATCCGTCGTTCGGTTGAGGTTCGCGAGGCGCTTGGCCACCGGAAGTTTCGTCGACTCGTCGAGCTCGAACGAGCGCTCGAGAAGACGAACCGCGGTCCACGCTTCGTCTGCGGCGAGGAGGCGCGGCTCGATCTTGCCGAGGCCGTTTCGGAAGAGCTCGACCTCGGTCTCCTTCTCTAGGAGAGCGACATAGGCTGCGCGATTGTCCGAAGAATCGACGACTTCGAGCGCTTCCTCGAGCGAAGAGAACGCGGCTTCGTGCGACTGCAGCTCTTCTGCCTGAATGCTCGCGAGCTTGCGGAGGAGCTCGCTCTTCTCGGTCGCATCGGAGGTATCGTCGGCCCAGCGGCGATGCAGGCGTGCGCGAGCTTCGTGATCGCCGAGGGCCAAGAGCGTGCGCTCGAGCGAATAGAAGGTGCGCGCGTGATCCTGGTCGAGCTCGACCAGCGCTTCATAGGAGGTGCGCGCTGCGGCGAGATCCCCGAAGGTTTCGGCGAGCTCGGCGTGGCGCTGGCGGAGACTCGAAGTCTTGGCCACGCGATCGAGCGCGGGCCCGTAGACCTGCCAGCCCTTGTTTCCGAGATCCTCGAGGAGGACGTCGATGGTCGCGTTGAGCGCCGCATCTTCCGGCGACGCGTCGAGCAACGGGAGCACCGTCGTGAGCGCTTCTTCGCTTCGCTTCAGGTCGCGGAGAGCCGCGGCAACGCGGAGCACGCGTTCGAGCTTCTGAGCGTCGCCCTCGGCGAACTCGGCCGAGAGGCGGAGGACGTCGACGACCTTCTCCGTGTGCTCGTGCGAGCGCGCGATGCGCTCGAGCTCCGTCAGCCACGCGTCGCGCTCTTCGGCGACGTTGCGTGCCAGCACGAGTGTCTTTGCGAACGTG
>JAHFDV010000611.1 GCA_023248815.1 Myxococcales bacterium | reverse complement strand
CGGCGTGACGGCGGAATCGAGGTCTCACGCTGCGCCTCTATCGCGCGGTGAATCGGCATGCTCATCGACTCGCGCGGCACGTGGAGCGCCGGCGAAGAGTCACGCGCGACGGGAATCGACGAGGAAGATCGGCGAGACGGAGGAGGTTGGCTGCCTGCGAGCTGCTCGGCTTCTTCACCGCTCACTTTGAGGAGCGAGGCGATGGACTGGATGCGAATCTCGGAGGCTTCCGGATCTTCCGGGATGCTCGAAGATCGTTGGCGGAACTCCGACATGAGCTGCTCCGCATCGTTGTGCGAGGCTTGTTTGGAAGTGCGTTTCGCAGGTGGCGCTTCTTCCGCAGGCTCGTTTGCTTCGAGCGTCGTCACGAGCGAGATGTTGCTCGGAGTGACGCCGAGAACGAGACGTTGACCGTCGACTTCGACGACGACGAGCTCACTGCGAACGCCGAGCGACGTGCGTGCCGTCACTTTCATCGGCTTCTGCACCGCTTGGCGCGGAAGCTTGAGACCGCGCTTCTTGGCGACGTAGAAGGCGCCAGCCACGATGAGCGCGAGGCTCGCGAGCTTGAACGTGGCCGACGTTCCCGACGATTCCTGCGCCAACGTGAGAGGTTTCTCTTTGCGGACGGGAAGCGCCGTGCCTTCCGTGACGGCAGACGACGCTTTGGGCGTTTCCGGCGCTTCGTTCTTGATGTCGGCTTTCGTAGCCGTGTCTGCTTGCGCACGTTGCGTCGGGTCACCTGCGAGCACTGGCGCGGAAACGAGCGCGAGAGCGAGCGTGAGAGCGGAGGCGGAACGGGTGAACATGTTCACGCGTCTCCTTCGTCGCCGGGCGTCACGATCTCGGTGATGCGGACGCCGTAGCGGTCACCGACGACGACGGCTTCCCCACGTCCGAGCAGCTGTCCGTTGATGTAGACGTCGAGTGGTTCGCCGGCCGTCTTGGCGAGGTCAAGAGTTTGACCCTCCGTCAGCTTCAAGACATCCGAGATGCGCATCCGTCGGCGACCGATTTCGAGAGTCACCTCGACTTCGACGTCGCGCAGAAACTTGAAGACATTGGCCTTATTGGTGGCCGCTACGTCGGCTTCTTGTTTGGGCGTTGCGTTCTCGGGTGACTCGGTGGTGCTCATGGTTTCTCCTTCGCGAAGAGTGGGGTGTCATGTTCCCGTCGCTCTCTGCGTCTTCGAAGAAGATCTATTCAAGTCGCGTGCCGACCCGCTTGCTCGGTGATGCGGATGGCGATCTGACCATTGCCGGTCGTCGGCGTCCCACGAAGGAGCTCATGTCGGCCCGAACGCACAATCACTTTTCCGCCGACTGAAGTGTCGACGAGGAGGGTCATTCCCGCTTCGAGCTTGGTGACCTTCGAGAGCGGAATGCGCACGCGTCCGAGCTCCACGGCGAGCTCGATTTCGACCTCGTTGACGACGGCGGCCACGCGCGGGTCGACGACGACTTCGCTCGCTGGCGCGGCTTTCACGCGCGGCTGACTGACGTCGCTCGAGACGGCAAGGAGGATGCGACCCTTGATGTCGCCGAAGACCACGTCGAAAAGAACGAGAATCGATGTCGCTTGGTCGTCGCTCGATTTCTCTTCGTCACCGAGATACGTCAGCGTGATTCCACGTGGGGCGAGCGTTTCGCCGAGCGAGTCGATCATGCTCTTCGAGACGCGTCGCATGAACGCCGTCTGTGCCGCCGAGAGTCGCTTGCGATCCGACTTCACGGTCGGTCGAACTTTTCCGCCTCCGAGAACTCCATCGACGAGCACACCGACGGTCGTCGCGTCGAAGGCGATCTGCCCGCGAGATCCGCCCGGATTCGTCGCGTAATTGGCCACGAAATCAGGCCCCTCGAGCGCGCGAATCGCTTCGCCAGGAAGCCCGCTCGTCGCTCCTGCGAAGATCACTCCGCCGCCGGACTTTCCAAGAAACGGCACGGCGCGTTTCAGCGCCGCGGCGAGAATTTCTCCATCTGCCTCGAGACTCGAGATCGCATTGCGCGTGCGGGCACCGCCCGAAGAAACGGCGAGGAGTGGATTCACTGAACCACCAAGTCCGTGACGAGAACTTTTTGCACGCCGGAGGCTCCTGCTTTTTTGAATTTTTCGAGAAGCTCTTCACGAGACTTCTCGTCGTGTCCGACCTCCCCCGCTTGTTCGAACGTGACGGTGCGCAGGTAGGTGAGTGCCGCATCACGTACGCGAGGGACGAGAGGCTTCAGATGCTCTTCTTTCGTCTTTTCGGAGAACTCGAGCGCCAGCGTCACTTTCATGGCGTGTGGGCGTTTCTGAGCGTCAAACGTATTGACGAGAAAGGGCTCGAGAGCGAGCGTCGGACCAGGAGGCGGCTCTTCTTCGACGACATGCGTCGCTGCGTGGGCTGCACCGCCTTTAGTGCCGAATTTCGCGCCGAAGAACGAGGCCCCACCTGCGCCGATCACCGTGATGAGCGCGGCGACCAAGGCGATTCCGCCTCCGCCTTTCTTCGCGGGCGCGGCTTCCTCTGCTTTTTCTTCGGTTGGTTTCTCGTCTGACATGGCTTTTTACTCGGTTGGGCTCAGCGCTTGAGGTTGATGACTTCTTGGAGCATGTCGTTCGCGGTGCTGATCGTCTTTGAATTGGCTTGGAAAGATCGCTGATGCGAAATCAATTCGACGAACTGCGCCGAGATGTCGACGTTGGACTGCTCGAGTGATCCGGAGACGACCGCTGCACGACCACCACTCGAGGCCGAGCCGAGAGCTGCTTCACCGGATTCACGCGTTGCAATCCAGCAATTCTGTCCTGCACGTCCCAGGCCATCGTTCGAGCGGAACTTCGCGACGGCGAGCTTCGACACCGCGAGCTGCTCGCCGTTCGTGTAGATGCCCTTCACGGTGCCGTCACTGTCGATCTTGATGCCGCTGAGATCGCCGGAGGCGTAGCCGTCTTGGCTCTGCGCCGAGACGTTGCTGGTCGAGCCGAACTGCGTCGTTCCGCCCATGCCCGTGCCGCCAGCCGCAATCGGCGAACCGAAGTCGAGCGCGATGGCTTGGTTGGGAGCTGCACCCGCGAAGTTCGCGGTGACGCTGCCCGTCGTCGTCTGGAGGCCACCTGCCGTGTTGAAGGTGAGACTTCCACTTCCGATGTCGACCTTCTGACCAGGCGTGCCGCCAGCGACGTCCGCGCCATCGACGACCGTGTGGTAGTCCCACGTGCCTGCGCCGGTCTTGCGGAAGTACACGTCGGCCGAGTGCCCATTACCGAGCGAGTCGTAGACCTTCATGCTCGTCGAGAAGTTAGATGTGGGGCCGGTGTTCTGCGGATCCCACGCCGCCGTGGGGGTCGTCGC
>JAHFDV010000207.1 GCA_023248815.1 Myxococcales bacterium | reverse complement strand
CTCCATCGCATCGACCGGATGAGCGGTAATTCCATCGCGATTGCGAGCGGTGAGCAATCGAGCTTCGGTCCCATTCGCGATCAGCTTCTCGTGAGCTCTCTCATGGAAGAGGCGATCGCTACGAGTCAGATTGAAGGGGCGGCGACGACGCGCGCCGTTGCGAAAGAGATGCTCCGTTCGAATCGCGACCCTCGTGATCGTGGGGAACGCATGATCGTGAACAGCTACCAGACGATGCGTCTCTTGAAGACGCGCCTCGACGAACCGCTCACGCTGGACCTTTTGCTCGATCTCCAAAAGAGCATGACGGAGGGCACGCTCGAAGACGATGGTGCCAGCGGGCGTCTTCGCATTGCCAGCGACGATGTCGTCATCACCAGCGTCGACGACGGCAAGATCCTCTTCACACCTCCGCCCGCAAGCGAACTAAAAGCTCGGCTGAAGCAGTTTTTGGCCTTCGCGAACGACGATGCGAAAGGCGCGGACTTCGTGCATCCGCTCATCAAGGCGGCGATTCTCCATTTCTGGCTCGCGTATTTGCATCCCTTCGTCGACGGCAACGGGCGAACGGCGCGCGCACTCTTTCACTGGTTCATGCTGAAGAACGGCTACTGGCTCTTCGAGTTTTTGACGGTGTCGCGCATCATCTTCAGCTCGCGCATTCGCTACTACCGCGCCTTTCTCGAGACCGAGTACGACGAAGGCGACCTCACTTACTTCATTCTCTACAACGTAGATGCGACGGACAAAGCCCTGCGCAAGCTCCACGAGCACATCGCAGAGAAGCTCGAGGAACAGCGCACGATCGCTTCGTCCCTTTCACGCTTTCCCGATCTCAATCATCGACAGCGCGCGTTGCTCTCGCATGCGCTTCGTCGCGCCGAGACCGTCTACACGTTTCAATCGCACGCGCGATCGCACGACGTCACGCTGCTCACCTCGCGTTCGGATCTTTTGATTCTGCTGCGCTTCGGCCTTCTCACGGAAGGACGGCAGGGACGTGAACGCGCGTTCTTCGCGGCCCCAGATTTGAAGACGCGCCTACGTCCGAGCCGCTAGAGCGCATCTCTTCGGGTGATCACGGCTTTGCGGCGGCGGGCTCGGCCTCGCGCGCGCAGTCTTTGGAGAACGAGCTCTCCTCTAGGAAACGCGTGAGAAGGCGGCGCCACGGGCCCCAATTGTGATCGCCTTCGTCGATGAAGACGTTCGTTTCGGGAAGGTCGTCGGCGAGCACGCGATCGGCCGGCCCTGATTTGTCTTTCTTGCCGTAACCGACATAGAGCTCTGGACCGTTCTCGCGTTTCGAAACGAGATTCGAGAGGTAGCCCCACGCCTGGCGTTGATAGTTGTCTTCCGTGAGCGGCGCTTTCGCCGGAGGCGTCCACTTCGCCGGACCGCCCGCCTTGCGCACCTCGTCGATGATCGGATCGTCACCGAGATAGGCGGAGAAGAGCACGATGCCATCGAGATTTTTCGGATGTTCGTGCGCGTAGAGAAGCGCGCCCATGCCGCCCATGGAGACGCCGAGCATCCACGTCTTTTCGTACTTCCCGTGCGTGGGGGCGAGCACGTCTTCTTCGAGGCGCTGCGGCATGATGCCGCGCATGTAGTAGCCAATCGTCGCGTCTCCGGCGACGAGGTCGACCGAGATGCTCTTCCGGCGAATGAGCTCGACGAATCCTTCGTCCATGAACGTGCGATCGGAATCGCCCATGCCGGGCAAGAGAACGAGAAGGCACTTCGCGGGGCCGTGCGGATCGGCGAGCTTCACGGAGTGCATCGGGACCGGGGCTCCGAAGAACGCTTTGCAACCGGCAACGCTCGAAAGCGCAACGGCGATGAGAGAGCCGAGGAACACGTTACGCGCGCGCGAAGACTTCAAAGATGGTCGCATCGGCGCCCATCTTCCTCTCGTTCGGCGTCAATCGCAGCGACAATCGGCACAGGCGTGTCGAGAACAGGTGCCGCAATGCGCCAGCAGCCCTTCGCGTAGCGCGGTGCGTGCGCGGTGAAGACGCACCTTCGCGTTGTTCGCGGTGACGCCGAGGGAAGCGGCGACTTCTGCGAGGGGTTCTTCCTCGATGTCGACGCGACGAATGATCGCTTCGTATTCAGGACGAAGGGCCGCGAGGATACCGAGACTACAGGCGCACACCGCCGCTTCTTCGTGCGGGGCTTCACTCGCTTCTTTGGCGAAGGCCTCTATCTTCGAATTGCGACGCGCCCACGCGACGTGGTGATCGGCGATGGTATTGCGGAGCACACGGTAAAACCACGCTTCTGCGCGCTCTCCTTCGCGCAGGGTGGCGATCTTCTCCGATGCCTTTGCAAGCGCCTGCTGCAGCAGATCGTCGGCGTCGGCGCCCGAGCGCACCCGCCGCTTCACGAAAGCGAGAAAGGCGGGGCGTTGGGTCGCGATGCGCTCGAGCGCAGAGTTCACCCGCGATTGCCTCGCGCCGTGGAGCAGCAGTTACCGCCACACGCGCAATCGGGACCGCACTTGCAGTCGACGCAGGGGCAAGCACCATCGGCGCTCGCAGCGTTCGGGCCGCATTTGCAGGTCGAGTCTTTCTTCACGCAACAGCATTCTTTCTCGTTCGTCATGGGAAACTCCTCTTTCATTGTAGCTGACGACGGAGCGGCCTTCAGGGTTACAGGCCTAAGTTTGGACGAGCGTCGATTTGCGACCAGAGAATCCACGCTCCTTCGCAACAACATGAAATAGCGTCGTTTTTATGGTCGATCTAGAGCCCGCATGCCCGCGCGCCATGAAAGACGAGGAAGGCCGCGCCGTAGCCGACCGCATACGTATAGCCGAGCACGAAGAGCGGCCACTTCCAGCTCTTCGTCTCGCGACGAAGCGCGGCGACGGTGCTCATGCACTGGCAGGCGAAGACGAAGAACGCCATCAGCGCGAGACCCGTCGCGCCTGAATAGGTCTTGGAGCCATCCGGCTTCTTTGCCGTGCGAATTTTTTCGGCGAGCGGCGAGGCATCGTCGTCGGCTCCCTCGATGCCGAAGATCACGCCGAGCGTGCTCACCATGAGCTCGCGTGCGCCGAAAGATCCAATGAGCCCGACGTTGATGCGCCAATCGAAACCGACGGGTTTCGTAATCGGCTCGAGCGTGCGACCGATCTTCGCGGCAACGCTGTTTTCCATCGCAACCGTCGTCGCGCTTTCGTCGGCCGTCGCCTGCATGCTCGCACCCGGCGCAGGAATCTTCAAAAGGAGCCAGAGCGCGACCGATGCGAGGACGATCGTCGTTCCGACGTCGCGCACGAATCTCTTCGCCGAAGAGGTGGCCGCGCGGAGCACGATGCGCAATTGCGGGATGCGATAGCTCGGCATCTCCAAGACGAGTGGCAGCGAACGACTCCCACGCTGCACGGTCTTGCCGATGATCAGCGACGCAATGAACGCGAAGATGATGCCTGCAAAGTACAAGGAAACGAAGATCGCGGCTTTGACGAAGACGCTCGCCTGCGCGAAGAAGGCAGCAATGAGCAGCCCGTAGGTCGGGAGCCGCGCCGAGCACGTCATCAGCGGAAGCACGAGCATCGTGCGGAGGCGCTCTTTGGGATCGCGAATGATGCGCGTCGCGGAAATCGCCGGAATGGCGCACGCGTGCGCCGTGAGGAGGGGAACGAACGAGCGTCCTCCGAGCCCTGCGAACCGGAAGGTGCGATCGACGAGGAATGCGCCACGCGCGAGGTAGCCGGAGGCGTCGATGACCTCGAGCGCGGCCGTGAGGATGACGATCTGAGGGAGAAACGCCAGCACCGTACCCGCTCCGCCGAGCACGCCATCGTTGACGAGGGAAGCGAGCCAGCCGTTGCCGAGGAGCGGAGCAAGCACTGCTGCGAGCGCTTTCAAGAGTCGGTCGAAAATCGCCGACGCCGGATCGGCGACGAGAAATACCGCCGAAAAGAGCAACGTCATCAGCGAGAGAAAAAGGATGGGACCGAATACGGGATGAAGAAAAACCGCGTCGAGACGTTGCGATCGCTCGCGATGCGATCGCTGCTTCCTTGCGGCGGACTTTTTCCCTTCGACGTCCTTCAGCGCCTCCTTCGTGACCTTCGCGGCATCGATCTTCGTGGCGCCGGTGCGAGCGCCCGCGAGAGTGCCCTCGTGTGCGCGATCGAGAGCGAAGAGCACGCGCTCCCGCACGTCGCGATCGCGCGCACTGACGACGAGCACGCGCTCCCCAAGACTTGCCCGCAGCACTTCTTCGTCGAGTCGCTTTCCCTCGGACTCGAGCATGTCGCGCTGAGTGACGAGGACGACGACGGGGATGGTTCGTTCCTCGAGCTCGGCGGTCATTCGCAAACCCAGCAAGAGCTGCGTCGCGTCGACGATCTGCAGGATGAGCGAAGGAGTCTTCTGCTGTTCGACCTCTTCGATCGCCTTTCGCGCCTGCCCTTCGTCCGATTCGGGATCGGCCGCCTGGTCGAGCGAATAGATGCCGGGGAGATCGATGACACGCGCTTTCGTCCCCGAAGGCAGAGTCGCTTCGCCTTCGATGACGTCGACGGTGACGCCCGGAAAATTTCCGATCTTGGCGTTGCCCCCAGTGAGCGCGTTGTAGATCGACGACTTCCCAGCATTGGGACGCCCGACGAGAAGCACATTGAGCACGGCGCTCTCGCTCAAGGAGACTCGTCGCTGGTTTCGCCGGCTTCGGTTACGTCGATGTTCGAAGCGAGCGCGCGGTCGAGCGCAAATTCCCCTCCCGATCCCGTCCGCACGTGCAAGGGACCTCCGAAGAGGGCGCGACGGAGGACGGAGATCGACTCGCCTTCGAAGATGCCGACCGCACGAACCCATCCGAGCTCGCGATCGGAGAGGCGAATCGCGGACACGGTGCCCGTCTGTTCGAGAGGAAGGCGATCGAGCGTCATCGACGAGGCCAATGGATTAGCACGTCACGGCAGACGCCGGGGACGGGTAGCACGAGTGTTGCGCCTTCGCGCACATCCGGAAACCGGATGTGCCAATAGACAGAGCAGAGCGCGGCCGAAATGCCTCGCGCTCTCTCTCGCGAGAAATTTGTCCCCGCTCGCGACGCAGGCGGGGCAAATTTCTATGAGACCTAGATCTCCGGGACGCGCCCTTACTTCTTCGCGCTCTTCTTCTTGCGAAGGAACGCGAGCACGACGGCTACGCCCGCCGCGAGGGACGCGCCTCCTGCAGGTGTCGTCGCCGAGGTCGTCGAGCAGTCGCAACCGCCGCCCTCCGTGCTTCCGTCGCCACCTTGGGGTCCGCCATCCGTGGTCGTTCCGGAGTCACCTTCGGCGATGGGGCCACCATCGACGTCGACATTGCCGCCATCGATACCTGCATCGGCGCCAACGGGAGGTGCGGGGGGCGCATCGAACGACATGCCGACGATCGATTCCGTCGCCTCGGCGGCGTCACCGAATTTGAGACCGTAGCGAAGCTGTCCGGTCGTGAGATCCACCGTGTAGAGACGACGAGCATTCGTCGTCGTGAGCGCGAGAAACGCCTCGTTGGTACCGACGACATCGAACGAGTGATCCATCGTGTTGGTTGCGTTGACGTTGAGGTCGGCGACGGTCACGAGCTGTCCGCCGTTGAATCCGTTCGTCAACGTGCCGCCGTCGAGCGCGAACCCTTGCGAAGCGAGCACCTTGTTCGAATAGACATAGAGGCGCGTTGCTCCCGCGTCGGCGAAGTTGTTCGTGTAGGCCGCGGCAGAGGCGTTCGGCGTATCGGCGGCATGCGGATCGGCGGGATCGAACGCTAGATTCGTCGCGGCCGTTGCCGCACCGGTGTCGGGGTCGAGCACGAAGTTTTGCGCGCCCGAGACGACGCGAATCTTGTCACCCGACGGATTGAAGTCCATTCCGGCGAGCGTGACGTTGACGAGCGCCGGCGTGAACGGCTGCGTGCCGACGGCCGTAGCGGCACCCGTAGCGCGATCGATGAGAACGAGGCGGCTCGCGCTGGTCAACGCGTAAAGCCGCGCATCTTTCGGACGGCGATCGACCGCGAGAATGTTTTCACCTGCGGCGAGGCCAGTGATCGCGATCGTCCCCGTGAGCGTGCCCGGGGTGCGACTCGAGAAGCGCGAGATCTTGTGACCCGTGGAGTCTTTCGTCACGAGCACTCCGTCGTGCGCGGGCACGTCCGGAAGGATCGCGATGTCGCGCACGATCGTCGTCCCGGCGAACGCGCCGAGATCCGTGAAGGTCGCCGTGTTGTCGAACGCGCTCGCGCGATAGAGATGGCTCTTCGTTGCGTCCGAGTCAGGAACGAGCGCGAAAAATGGAAGATTCGAGTTCGATGAGATATCCATGCCGCCATAGGCACCGTTCGTGTTGGCGACGTTGAAGCCGAGCGCCTTTACGGTATTCACCTTGTCGAAGTTCGCGGCGGTGCCATTCGTGAGCTCGACGAACTCGAAGTAGTCGTTCGGCTGCACGCCGTCTTTGAGATCGACGTTGATGCCGAAGAGACGCGTGGTCGTCGTCTGCCCGTAGTTGTTCGCGTAGCCGATGCCGACGACATTCGGGCCTTCACTGAGAGTGACGACGCTCGTATAGGAGAGCGGCTGGTCGTTGCTGCCGCCATTTCCGATCGCGACCGCGGGCGCCAGAACCACGCGAATGTTGAGGCGCGACGTCGTATTGATGAGCCGCACCGCTTCACCCGTCGGATTGAAGTCCATGTCGAACTTGTCACCGACACCGAGCTGCGCTTCGGTCAGCGTGATGAGGAGCGTCGCCGCACCGTTTGCGTCGATGGAGTAGAGCTTTCGATCCGAGCTCAGCGCGTGAAGGACGCCCGTCGTCGGACGCACGTCAATCGCGAGCAGCTTCTCGCTCTGCCCGAGCCCCGTGACGTTCGTGGTCTTTGCCACGGTTCCGGGGGTTGCCGTATCGAAGGAAACGATCTGTTGAGAGGTCGCTCCGTCGACGATCGCGACGGCGGGTTCGGCGTGGGCCGAACGGTTGGCTGCGAGAAGTCCGACGAGAACGCCCAATCCAACGAAACGGCTACGCATGATCTTCCTCCGGAAAATAAGTGATGAGTTCGTCTATCCCGTTCTGGATAGAACCCACTTACGCGGCAGGCAACCGATCGGATCAAAGAATGTTGCGATTTGAATCGCGAGTGCGGAGCGAGGCAAAATGCCCCGCATCGGCTTATCAGCGCTTTTGGCGCAAAGATTCCTCCGCATCTGCCGTCGGCAGCGTCGCGCGGAGATGGGCGATCACGGCTTCGATGCGAGGCGTGCCGCGCATCTCGACGCGATAGAGCGCATGGACGTTCACTGGCGCGATCTCCGTGCGCGGTAGAACGCGCTTGAGCGTCCCATTCGCGAGCGCGTCCGAAACGACGAACTCTGGAAGGTTCGCGTAGCCGATGCCCGCTATCGCAGCGTCACGAATGGCGACGAGTGTGCCCACGCGCAGCTTCGGATCGACGGTCACGGAGCGCGTTTGGTCTTCGTCGCGCACTTCCCACGTCGTGCCTCCGCGAAGACCGACCACCGCGCTTCTCCCGATGAGCGCGGAGCTGTCGCGCGGACTTCCTTCGGCACGCAGGAGCCTCGGCGAAGCGACGATGAATCGACGAAATGTCGCGAGAGGTTGCGCGACGATCGCCGTCGTATCGGGAAGTGCAAGGCCCGCGCGAATACCGATGTCTACGCCTTCTCCGACGAGATCGACGGCGCGCTCCTCGAGGCGGAGCTCGACGCGAAGATGAGGATGATCTGCATAGAGCTTCGCCAGCGCCGGAATGATTCGCAACGTTCCAATCGTAACGGAGGACGAGATCGTCACCTCACCGCGCACCAACCCATCGTGACGAACGCTCGCGATCGCCGCATCCGCTTCGCGGACGAGACGAAGCGCATGTTCGTGAAACCGACGACCCTCGTCCGTCAGGCGCTGACTGCGCGTCGTGCGGACGAGTAGGGTCGCGCGGAGCTCCTCTTCGAGCGTCGTCACCTGGCGGCTGATCGCGGGAAGCGATGAACCGAGCGAGCGCGCCGCGGCGGAGAGCGAGCCGGCCTCGACGATTCTCACGAAGGTTCGGGCGCGGCCTAGCAAGTCCATCGAGCGACGTTGAAGGACTCTTGCATTTTATGCAACAGTTCATTGAGTGCATCTGTTCTACCGCTCCGAGCACGCGCGCCGTAAATCAACGTCATGAGCGGCGCACGAACCGCCCTTCGGGAGACGCGAATCGTCTCGGTTGAAAAGTGGAGAAAATCATGAAAAAGCTCGAAGGAAAGACGGCACTCATCACGGGCGGAACGACGGGCATCGGCCTTGCGACGGCGCGCCTCTTCGCAGCCGAAGGCGCCAAGGTCATCGTCACGGGCACGAATCCAGCGAGCCTCGAAGCTGCGCGCAAGGAGCTCGGCAGCGCCGCGGAAGTGATTGCGTCGAACGCGGGCTCGAGGGCCGATATCGAGAAACTCGCGAACGACTTTCGAGCACGCTCGATTTCTCTCGATGTCGTCTTCTTCAATGCCGGCGTCGCCAAGTTCGGCTCGATCGCGGAGCTCGACGAAGCCGTGCTCGACGAGACGTTCAACGTGAACTTCAAAGGACCTTGGCTCGCGATCAAATTCCTCGCGCCTCTCTTGAAGCGCGGCGGAAGCGTCGTCTTCAACACGTCGGTGAACAACCGACTCGGCATGCCCGGATCGAGCGCGTATGCCGCATCGAAGGCAGCGTTGCGATCCCTCGCGCGCACCGCGGCAAGTGAGCTTGCGCCCGCGGGCATCAGCGTGAACGCCGTCAGCCCAGGCCCGATCGAAACGCCGCTCTATGGAAAACTCGGAATGTCTCAAGATCAGGTGAAGGGCTTCTCGGAAGGGCTCATCGGCAAGATCGCCCTCGGACGATTCGGGCGGTCGGATGAGGTCGCGAAAGCGGCGCTCTTTCTCGCGAGTGACGACTCCTCCTTCATGACGGGAGAAGAGATCGTCGTCGACGGCGGGCTCACCTCTCTCTGAAGGCTCACTCCAGCATGCATGCGCGAATCGAAACGCGCGCACGGTGAAGAAGAACGTCCACGTGGCTTCGCGAAATGCCGAGCTCGTGGGCGACGTCTTCCCCGGGTCGCTCTTCGAGGAGGCGCAGGAGCACGACCGATCGTTGGGTATCGCAGAGACGATCGACACAGGCTCGAAGGCGCACGTGCTCTTCCGCTTCGGCGAGCAGCGCTTCGGGTGTCGGCGACGAAGACTGCGGCTCTCTTCCTCCCATCGAGTCTCCGCGATCGAGCGCCTCTCCACGATCGAGCGCATCTCCACCATCGAGAGAAAGATGCGGAAGCGAGACGTGATGACGCCTTCGCCGATTGCGCGCCGCGTTGCGTGTCACGACCGTCAGATAGGCAGGCCAGTCTCCCTCTTCGCGTGGAACTTCTTCGCGCAAGAAAAGAAGGAGAAACGTCGCGAACGCCTCCTGCGTGCATTCGACGGCGTCTTCAGAAGGCAAGCCTTCGCGGCGCGCGACCCCGACGAGCATGGATCGGTGAGTGCGAATCAGGGCGCTGAGGGCCGCGAGGGGATCGACCTGTTCG
>JAHFDV010000206.1 GCA_023248815.1 Myxococcales bacterium | reverse complement strand
AGCGTAGGCTGCGCCGAGGGGCGGAGGGTCGTCGAGCAAGTCGTCGAACAGGTCGCTGGCGCCGTCGGGCAGCCTACACGCGTCGTCGAGAGTGAAGGGCTCTCGGAGAGAAGGTCAGAAAGGCTCATTTGCCCGCCGTCGTCGTCAGCCTCACAAATCCGTCGACTCGGGATGACGATTTTTTGGGAGGGGCAGGGGTGGGTTCCGAGATCGCGATGGTGAGCCCCGACCATCGGTGAAATTGAGTGTAATTGACGAATTAGCTAATTAACGTAATGGTTAAATATACGCCGCGATGAGCACGACATCCGCCGCCACTCTCGACTCGATCTTTTCTGCGCTCGCCGATCCAACGCGGCGCGCCATCGTCGCGCGCCTGGCGACGGGGGAGGCGACGGTCCTCGAGCTCGCAGCTCCCTTCGACATCAGCCTTCCCGCGATCTCGCGGCATCTCAAGGTGCTCGAGCACGCGGGGCTCATCTCACGCGGCCGGGATGCGCAGCGGCGTCCGTGTCAGCTCCGTGCGGAGGCGCTCGACGAGATCACGCGGTGGACGCTCCACACGCGTGAGGCGTGGAGTGATCGCTTCGAGCGGCTCGACGACTACTTGAAGACGCTGCAGTCGAAGCCTCGAAAGGTGAAGAACAGAAATGATCGCAAAAAAAAATGAGATCCCCTGGTCGCTAGATCGCGAAATCGTGCTGTCGCGTGTCTTCGACGCATCGCGAGAGCTCGTCTTTGCGGCGTGGTTGAAAGAAGAGCACCTCTCGAAGTGGTTCGGCCCGAAAGGCTTCACGACGAAGACGCACGAGTGTGACGTGCGACCTGGCGGACGCTGGCGCTTCGATATGATCGCGCCCGACGGAAAAGTATGGGACAGCCGAATGGTGTTTCTAGAGGTCAAAGCACCCGAGCTGCTCGTGTTCGATCACGGCTCCGACAAAGACCACGATCCGCACCGCTTTCGCGTGACCATCACGTTCGACGAGCAGAGTGACAAGAAGACGGTCATGACGATGCGGCAGCTCCACCCCACGAAGGAACAGCGCGACGCGGGCATCGGCTTCGGCGCTGTCGAGCTCGGCTACACCACGCTCGAAAAGCTCGCTGGGCATCTGCGGCAGATGCAGTGAAGCGATTTACTCGCGGGGCGTTGATCGTTGAATCTTCCGTTGCGCTCGAGCCGTGCCTGATATCGTTCCCGGATGCGTAATTCGCGACTCTTCCTTGTTCTCGTTCCGAGCGCCGCGGCGCTCCTCTCCGCCGGCGGCTTCTTTGCTGCTTGTTCCGACGACGATGCTGCTGGCCCCGCTCCTGTAGATGGCGGTGGATCGGACACGTCTCTCGCCGACGGAGGGAAGACGACGGACGAAGCGAGCACCGACTCTGGGCCACAGCCGCTTGTCGTTTGCGACAAGGAGCCTTGCGCAGTGCGCCTGGCTGGCGGAAGTGATCACGCATGCGCACTCATGTCGGACAAAACCGTCCGATGTTGGGGCGCGAACTACTACCGACAATCGGGGCAGGCGAATGGAGACACGGTGCTCGCTCCCGTTGCCGTACCCGGTCTCGCGAACGTGAAGGAAGTCACGGCCGGTTGGACGCACACCTGTGCGCTCACTGAAGCCGGTGACGTCACGTGTTGGGGCGAGTCGGAGGAAGGTGCTCTTTCCGATCCTACCGATGGCGGTCCGCAATCCGCACAAATCGCCGTCAAGCTTCCATCCAAGGCGACGCACATCGTGGCGGGAGGCTTTCATCAGTGCGCAGAGCTCGACACGGGTGCCATCTATTGCTGGGGTCAAAACAACGTGGGGCAGTCTGGTGCGCCCGCGGGCCTCGATGCCGGTCTCGGCAAAGTGCTCACTCCGACGCTCACGCCGCTCGTGCCGGGCGCCGAATGGGATGTCGGCGCGCGCTTCGCTTGTTCGCGTTTTACCGACGGCGGCATGTCGTGCTTCGGGAGCAACTTCTCGGGTGAGCTCGGTCGGGGGATCGACGCGGGTCAGCTTGCGTATGACGAGAAAACTGGGCCGGTAGTGGGCCTTCCGTCGTCGACGGTTGCCAAGCTCGGTCGCTCGCGCGCGTACGGCGAAGCCATCGTTCTCGACGGCAAGGTGTATAGCTGGGGCGTCAACGAGGTGGGCGAAGCGCTTCCCACGAGCCAGGCGAAAGCGATCATCACGCCGGCACTGATTCAAGGAATCACGGACGCGACGGAGGTCGGCGTGGGTAACTTCTTCGCGTGTGCACTTCACAAAACGGGCACCGTGTCTTGCTGGGGCCACTCGCAACACAGCGTGACCGGACTCTCGCAAGATGCGGGCGCGTATACGCCGCCTTCGCCCATCACGGGTACCGAGAACTCCGTGCAGCTCGCGGTCGGGTGGGCCGAGTTTGCCTGCGTGCTGAAGAAGAACGGCACGGTTGCATGCTGGGGAAGCAACCTCGTTGGTGAGCTCGGACGCGGAGAGACCGCAACCGCAACTCCCATCTCGCCGATCGCGAAGCCGGTCGTGTTCTGAGCGCACGCGCGCCATCCCGAGATATTCTCGTTGGAATGAGAGCCCTCCGCATCTCGCGCCTTCTCGTGGCCGTTGCACTCGGCTCTCTCTCGGCGTGCTCTCTTCTCCTCACGGACGGCGATTTCACGGGCACGCCCCTGGACGCAGCCGTCGACGGCTCCAATGAAGCCGGCGCCGACGCGCCGACGAACTACGGGCCGCAGGTGTCGTGCCGCGCGCTTCACGCGACTGATCCGTCTGCCAAAAGTGGCGCTTATTCCGTCGCTAGTGATGGCGGCCTCATCCAGACCTATTGCGACATGGAGAGCTTCGACGGCGGTTGGACGCTCGTGACGAAGGAGATGGTCGTCGAAGATCGCGCCACGCAAGACATCCAACCGACGGGCATGAAGAACGTCGACGTCGTCCGTGGCGTCGACGAGAACGGCGGCATCCAGTACCAAGTGAGCGTGCTCGTGAGCGCTTGCGGAAACAGCAGCATCCCGTCTCCCATTCACTATTTCTTGGTGGGTGAGCTGGACGGGTGGACGCAGATCATGGCGACATATGCATTCTACAAGTATGCAAACTGTTGGAACATCTTCGGTGATCCGGGGGTCAAAAATACGAACGTCCGCGCCTTCGACATCGCTACCGATCTCATCGATCAACAGAGCGGCATGGCGCGCTCAGCGACGGGTGAGGTCATCCCCTTCGGTGGTCGAACGAACGAATGCAATGAAGCGAAAGACAACTTCTGGCTCGACGCCTACGGGAGCGAGTTGAAGGGGGGACGCGTCGTACTTCGTCGCTTCTCTGCAGGCTTACCTGCAGGTCTTGCGGTGCAGGCCGATTGTGGAAGTCCCCAGTGGGGGATCTCGAAAATCTACGTACGTTGACGTCTCTCGCGGTCAGCGCCCGTGGAACTCTCGAACCTGCTTCATCACGAAGTGGCCGTTCGTGAGGAACTTGAATTCCATGTCGAGACTCTTCGGCTTTTCGTTGTCGATCCAGACGTCTTTGCAGTTGCCCGTGTAGTACCCGGGCTTGGCTTTGCAGTATGCAATCTCGACTGATTTGCCGAGCTCGATGATCTTCGTCATGTTCGCGTCCGTCATCACGCTCGTCTTGAGCGCCGGGCCTCCCGCTACGGGCGTCGCGTGGCGCGCGATCGTAAAGCGCGGCGGCGTGCCGATGTCGCCGAAGATCGAGAAGGTCATCTGCGAGATCGTCCCCGGCTCCGGGTTCGTGACGAGGTTGTCGCCCTTCTGGAGACTGAGCGTGTACGCGAGAAAATCCGAGTTCACGGGGCGCGTGATGAGGACGCCATTCGAAGCGACGGGCGCCTCCGTATCGTAAGCCGGCACGACGGCGATCCCCATTCCTACGGTCGTGTGATCGAGACGGGCGAACGTTCGCTCTTCGATCGCGCGGTCGTTCCACAAGCTCGCAAAGACCGCCTTCACGGCGCATTGCACGGTCTTGGGCTTCACCTTGAGCTTCGTCGCGACGCCGACGCCATCCGTCTCGACTCTGCAACTGCCGTCGGCGTTGTCGACCTCGTCGAACTCGGCAGAGAAGCTGTCATGGAGGCCCGCACCGTCGAAGTTCGGAATGTCTTCGGCGTTGGCGCTCGAGCGCACTTTGATTTTTTCGAGGCCTGGAACTTGGGCGCGAAGGGCGGCGATCTGTGTCTTGATCGCGCTCAGCTGAGCCGATGGAATTTTGCCAGTGTAAAAGAGGCCTTGAACCACGTCGGACAGCGCGGCGCGTTCCTTTGGCGACAGCGATCCCTGCTTCTCTTTCACGATGAGATCGTCGAGCTTCGTCTTCAACGCGGCGTTCTCGGGCGCGCTCACGAATTGACGGTAGAAGTCGACCGGGATACCGAAGCCGTGCGGCGGAAGATCGTAGCCGTACTTCGCACTCAAGGTCCCCGACACGCTCGCGCGGCCGAGCACGCTCTTGTGTGCGAGAAATCCGAGGCCCGTCACCTTGCCTCCGTAGGCCGGCCCCATCGTGAGGCAGCCTGAGCTCGCTGCCGTGCACATCGCATCGAAGTCGAGGACGCGAGTGTCCTTCACGATCGGAAGCTTGATCCACGGGCGATTCAGCTTCTCCTTCATCTTTGCTTCGACGACTGCAGTGGTGGACGCTTCCAGCTTGAAGCCATCTTTCGAAACCGTGAGATGCACGGCCTTGCCCGCGAGCGCCGCGACCGCGGGATTCGTTTTCACGTCGCGAAGCACCATGTTGGGCGTTCCACGTTCTTTTGCCTTCAAGTTGACGTGCGACGTCACGTCTTGGAAGACCTGCGTGATCGTCCCTTGGACGACCGAGAGATCGAGCGGTAGCTCGTCGAAGACGGGGATGTCCGAAGGGCGGAGCTCGAGCAAGTCCTGAGGGAAGAGACGCAGATAGCCCCATGCTTCGCCCGGATTGAGCGGCATGTAGTTGACCCCTGCGAGCATGTCCTCGATGGTCTTCGCTTCGACGCCGAGAGCCGCAAGATCCGCCGTGACTCTGCGCGTCGTCTGTTGAGGACCGCCGGCAACGAAGAGTACGCGCGCTCCCTTGATCTTGAACGAGCGCGTCACGACCTTCACGATCTCGAGGATGCCTTCGTCGTGCGCGACGTCGTCGGGATAGAGCTGAATGCCGTAGGCGACTTTTCCGTCGACCTCGTAGGTCTGGAGCGTGCCTGCGACGTAGCGCTTGTTCTCGGTGAAGTACGTGTTGTCGTTGAACTCGCCGCCGCCTTCAGGGACGTTGAGCTGGTGGCGCGCAAAGTCGTAGTGATAGAGCGCGTAGTCGGGCGTCTTTCCGCCCGCTTGGTAATTGCCGTTGATGAAATAGATTTGCGGGCTCTTCTTGTCGCGCCAATCGATGAAGAACTTCGCGGAGCGTCCGGATTGTCCGAAGCCCCCACCTTGCGTCGAGATGGCTTTGTAAGTAGCGGCGCTTTTGACCGTGCGAAGTGCGAGCGTGGTCGCGCTGATCTCAGCGGCGTCTTCCTCCGTCTCGAGCTCTTCCGTGCATCCAGAGAGAAACGCCGCTCCGCCACTCAACAGGAGGGCGACTACTCCCCAGCGCAATGCAATCATGGATGGGTGTGTAGCATGATGTGCGCCTTCTACAAGGCGAGTAATATCAATATTTTGTGCTGCGCGTCGCGACAAGATAGGCGAGATGAACGCGGCCGTTTGGAAGCGCCTTTGCGCTCGCGAGCTCGAAGGCGCATCTCTCTCGGAGAGCGCCGAAGAGGGCCTGTCCGCTTCCGAGAGCCACCGGGTGCACGATCAAGTGGAGCTCGTCGACGAGTCCGGCGTTCATGAGCAAGCCGACGGTCGTCGCACCACCGACGACGTAGATGTTGCGACCCACCTCGCGCTTCAAGGCTCGAAGAGCTTCGACGTCGCCCACGACTTTTGCGTGCGGCGGCCACGAAACGTTCGCGAGTGAGCGCGAGAAGATCACGTGAGGTGTCTTCTCGGCGAGCTTCGCGTAGGCGACTTCCGCGGGAGTTGGCCGCGCTTCCGAGAAGGGCGCAGGAGCTTCGGGATTCGCCGCGATGCCCTCCCAATAGACGCCGTAGCCTGGATACATTCCGCCGCCCACGATGAACGTGTCGACCTCGCCGACGAGCGCAAGCGAGCTTGCCCAGGAGTCGGCCCAGTCTTTTTCACCTTCCGCTCCCTGCGTGTATCCGTCCAACGAGACCTGCACTCCCGCGATCATCTTGCGCAACATTGGCTTCATGCTCCCTCGACCTCCTGAGAGACATTTAGGCGTCGGGCGGCTACGCGCGGAGTAACAAAGATGTCGCGATCGACGGCGATGAATCGAGAGGGCCGCAGCACCTCACGCTCGATCACGAGCGTGAAGTGCAACGCATGATGGCGGCTCCGCCTTACTGGAGTTCGACGGCGCGATTCTGTGGAAAGAGCGCGCGCTTCGTCTCGTCGTCGAACTCTGTTTTCAACGTCAGCCCGTCGGCGAGCTTCGTTGCGCGAACGGCTGCGGGCCGCTCCGAGATGCTGTTCACGAGCGCTTGCACGTGGGGGTACGCCGTGAGGCCCGCGTCGCCGAAGATATACGCCGCGCCTCGCGCCCAACCCCAAAGGGCCATGTCGGCGATGCTGTATTCACCTCCTGCCAAGTACTTCGAGGCGGCAAGCCGATCTTCCAGCACGCGATAGTGACGCTCGACCTCTTTGACGTAGCGATTTTTCGCGTACGCGATGGACTCCGGCGCGTAGTGGAGAAAGTGCACCGCTTGCCCCGAGAACGGCGAGAGCCCCGTGGCAATGAACTGCAACCACGAGAGCGTCGTTGCCCGCGCAGCCCCTTGTTTGGCCAGAAAGCGCTGCTCCTTCTCGGCGAGGTAAATGAGGATCGCGTGCGAGTCGAAGACCGTGGTCCCACCGTCCACGAGGACGGGAACCTTTCCATTCGGATTGAGAGCGAGAAACTCGGGCGTGTGCTGGGCGCCCTTGAATATGTCTACGGCATGCGTCTCGAATGCTGCTCCGAGCTCGCCGAGGAGAAGGGCGACCTTCATCGGATTGGGGGAGGGGTGAAAGTAGAAGTGGAGGCGGTCATTGGCGGGGTGATTCATTGTGGATTCTTCCGTTGCGACAGCTTCATGACGTCGCGCGATTGCGCGTCATTGAGCCGTCGATGCTTGAACTGTACGTCGCCACGAGTAGACTAACGATGTCTCTCAGTCTCACTTCATAAACCAATCGTCCAATTCGTAAGGTCAAATGGATACGCTAAGCCTTCTCGTCGGATCCCTTCACCTAGCGAACGCGATCTATACGCGCTTCGAGCTCGGTACCCCGTGGGGGCACCGCGTGACCCATACGGGCCAGATCAAATTCGTGCTCGTCGCGCGCGGATCGTGTTGGCTCCGCACGGAGGCCCTCGCTGAACCTCTCGAGCTCCAGACCAATGATCTCTTTCTCGTGCTGAACGGCGCTCCGTACAGCGTCTCGGATCGTCCTACGTCTCGCTGCATCGACTGCGCGACGCTCGAGCCGCGCCGTGAGAATTTTCTCATCGAGTATGGCGGAGCGGGCTCACGAACGACGCTCGTGAGCGTCGCCTTGCAGTTGGCGGAGACGGACTCGCGGGCGTTGGTCGCTTCGCTGCCGCCATTCATTTTCTTGCGCCTCGACGAGACGCGCAGCCAGGGGCTCTCGACGATGGCGGAGCTTCTTCGTAGCGAGATCGCCGAAGAGCTCGGATCGCTTCCGATCGTGACGCGACTTGCGGAGTCACTCTTCATTTCCGCGCTGCGTTTTCACGTGCAGAGCGAAGAGGCGCCGAAGCAGGGGATCTTGGCGGCCATTGCCGATCCCCAGATTCGGCGCGCGCTCCACGCAATGCACGAAGACATCGCGGAGCCATGGACCCTCGAGGAGCTCGCGGCGCGGGCCGGCATGTCTCGCGCGTCGTTCGCGGCGAAGTTTCGCGACAAGACGGGCACCCCGCCGCTCGAGTATCTCACGGAGCAACGAATCGACCGTGCGCGCGCTCTCCTTCGCGAAGGCATTCCCATCGCAGAGATCGCGGGTCGTGTCGGCTACGAGTCACCGGTCTCGTTCGCGCGCGCGTTTCGACGCGTGACGGGAGCACCGCCTGGAGCCTTTCGCCGGGATGCGAGAAGCGAAGCCGCGCACTCGGGATGATGCGCGCGCGGCTCTCGCTGCTCGGTCAGGGGCACGCGAGCGTACTTGGCGCGCGACACAGAAACGTCGCCGAGTCGCAGACGAGTGGCGCCGTGCACCTAGCGACTCCATTGCCGCAGCTCTCATCGAGCTTTGCCTTGGCGACGCACGAATACGATTTCGTAGCGCTGTCGTATTTCGAGCACGTCGCGCCGGCGACACACGTGTCTGCGCTCGCCTTGCAGGGGGCACCGATCGCCACATCGACATTGCCTTTGCGGCAAAGGCCGTTGTCGCAAACGAACCCGCTGCGGCACGCTTCCTTTGCACTGCAGGTCTGGCCCTCGATGCCCCTCGGGGTGCAATTGCCTGTGCAGACGTACTGCCCGGCATTGGCGCAAACCGGATTGCCCAACTGGGGATTGCACACCTGGGTCGCCGTTCGATCGGCTTGGCATTGGAAGCTGATTCCGCTGTCGGGAGCAGCGAACGCGCACGTATTGCCCTCCCGGCACGTGCGCGCCGAAGAACACTCTGCGCCGACCTCGGTCATTACGTAGGGCGTGCACAAGCCTTGTCGCATGCGGCACTTCTCGCGCAGCGCTTGCTGTTCGCGCCGCTGCAATCGCCGCCCGTTGGGAGCGGTTGCGTGCAGACTCCACATAACGTGTCGGTCGCTCCGAGACACAGGCCGCTCGAGCACTGCAAACTGTCTTGGCAGGCCGTGCTATCGGGGAGGGTGCCGACGAATCCGGCAAGCGCACGGCACGCTGGCGAGATGCCGCTGCAGAAAGTGCCGCGTGAGTCCTCGCATGCCTTCTGGGCGACACGCGCTGCGTCGGTGATTCCAGGCAGGAATAGATTCGCGGCGCGCGTGTCGCAGTCTGCCGGGAGGGATTCAGAAAAGCCGGCTTTGGTAACGTCTCCGTAGCAGTGCAGGAAGTTGCGCGTGTTGCCGTCGAGGCACGCTACCGACAGTTCGGCCTGGGTGACGGGCGCGGCCGCATCAGGAGAGCTCGTATCGGGCCCGGCGTCGAGCGCAGTGACGTCCGAGTCGGTCGGAGTCGCGCTGTCTGCGGGATTCTCGATCTTTGCGGCCGGATCCGAAGAGCAGTTCAGCAGGAGAATGCCCGTGGCGAGCACGCCACCAGCGAAGAGAGGTCGTAGCAAGCGAAGGGATGAAAGCGTCATTCCGCCAGTATACGCGGACGTCCCGCTCCATGTATTCCCTAGGAATGCGACGAATCGTTCTTTTCGGAATCGCCTTTCTCTCCGCCTGCACGCCGAACAACCAAGGGAGTCATCTCGAGCTCCCTACAGCCGCGGCAGCGCGCGGAGAAGATGTTTTCAAATTCAAGATTGGCGCGCTCGATGCGGTTGCGCTGAACGACGGCGACATCCA
>JAHFDV010000205.1:435-9591 GCA_023248815.1 Myxococcales bacterium | reverse complement strand
CGTGCGTGTCTCCGATGAAGGCATCGGTATCGTTCCTGACCAGCTCGCCTACATTTTCGAGCCGTTCTACACGACGAAAGACGTCGGGAAGGGCACGGGCCTCGGCCTCTCGGTTTCGTACGGAATCGTCCGCGATCACGGCGGAACGATCGAAGCGGAGTCGGTACCGGGGGCGGGGAGTACGTTCACGGTGGTGCTGCCGAAGCGAGGTCGCTCGATTCCGGATTGAGGTTAAGGCGTCGGCGATACGATCGGTTGCGCGCGTTTTCGTGCGCCGTTCAAGTTTGAATCACGACGCGAGGGCACTGGACGCTGCAGAATGCACATTGATGCAAGGTGCAATGAGTGGAGGTCACGTTTCCCCTCCGAATCGTGATGTTTTGTGAACGTTCCGTGGCACGCTGCGTGCTTAAGGGGAATCAACCTATGGCTGCACTTTTTAGGATGTCTGCGAAACACCGACGAAAAATCCCCTTCGTCGTCCTCTTCTGCGCACTCGGAGCCGCAGGTGGTGGGATCCTCGGCTGCCACTCGAGCGCTGCGAGCTCGAAGCTGGCGGATCCGCCAGCTGGCGAAGTTTGGCTGAGCAACGAAGAGATCAAAGAGGGACACTTCGGGTTCGCCAAGATCGAAGAGCGCGAGATCGAAGACCACCTCGACCTCCCCGCAAAAATCTCGTTCGACGATGCGCAAGTCGAGCACGTGTATTCGCCCGTGAGCGGTCGCATCCGAGAATTGAAGGCACAGCTCGGCGCCCACGTGAAGAAGGGCGACATCCTCGCCTTTTTGGAGTCCCCCGAAGTCGGGCTGGCCTCCGCAGACGTTTCGAAAGCGCGTGCGGACCTCTCCGCCGCCGAACACAACTTCAAGCGCCAAAAAGAGCTCGCGGCTGCGCATGCCGTTTCCGAGAGAGACGTCGAACAAGCCGAAGACGACTTCAAAAAAGCGAAAGCCGAGCTCGATCGTTCGCGCGAGAAGCAGACGCTATTCGGCCGTGGAGCCGACGGTGTGACGCAATCTTTTGCAGTGCGCGCTGGCATCGAAGGCGAAGTCGTCGCGCGATTCGGCAGCCCCGGTATGGAAGTACAGGGACAGTACGCGGGCGGAACCTCGCAAGAGCTCTTCACCGTCGGTCGTCTCGATCACGTGTGGGTCTTGGGAGACGTGCACGAGCAAGATCTCGGCGGAGTCGTCGTCGGTTCCAAAGCCACTGTGAGCCTCGTCGCTTTTCCCGGCCGAATGTTCGAAGGATCCGTCGATTGGGTGTCGCGCGTGCTCGACCCCGCGACGCGCACCGCGCGTGTTCGCATCTCGCTCGCCAACGCCGACAGCGCGCTCCGCCCCGAGATGTACGCGACCGTTCGCATTCGCTCGATGCTTCCGAAGGCGCTCGCGATTCCGCGAACTGCCCTGGTTCGGCTCGGTACGCAGGTGTTTGCATTCGTTCGCAGAGGCGTGACCCCCGATGGGCGCGCGCGATTCGAGCGCATCCCCGTTCACGTCGACGACGGACGCGGCGACGAGTTCATTGCAGTGCCCGATGGTCTCAAGGCTGGCGATGAAGTCGTCACCGAGGGAGCCGTGCTTCTTCTCGGAAAGGGCTGATCCATGCATCGCCTGGTCTCCGCCGCTTATCGCGCGCGGCTCATCGTGTTCGGCGCGGCGCTCTTCCTCGCCATTCTCGGCGGCGTCGCTTTCAAGAATCTCAACATCGAGGCGTATCCGAATCCGGTTCCGCCGATGGTCAACGTCGTCACGCGACCCGACGGCTTGAGCCCCGAAGAAGTCGAACGCTACGTCACGACACCACTCGAGACCGGTCTCGTCGGCATGGCGGGCCTCGACCACGTTCGCTCGCAGTCGCTCTTCGGCCTGTCGGACATCAAGTGCTACTTCTCTTGGGATCTCACGTACCCGGCGGCGCGCCAAGAGGTGTTGAACCGCCTCGCGATGGTCGAGCTCCCGGACGACACGAAACCGGAGATCTCCCCGCGCAACGCGATCGGCGAGCTCTTCCGCTATACCGTTCGCGGTAAGGGGTACTCGACAGCGGAGCTGAAGGCGACCGAGGACTGGGTTCTCGAGCGTCAATTCAAGTTCGTTCCTGGCGTCACCGATGTCACGAGCTTCGGCGGCGAGACGAAGCAGTATCAAATCCTCGTCGACCCGTTCGGCCTGCGTTCGTATGGCCTCTCGCTGAACGACCTCATGGACTCCGTTTCGCAGGGCAATCGCAACGTCGGAGGGCAAAGGCTCACGCTCGGTGAGCAGTCTTATGCCGTGCGCGGCGTCGGCCTTCTTCGCAACACGCACGACATCGAAGACATCGTGGTCGGCGCCCGCGAAGGTACGCCCACACGCATCAGTGACCTCGCGAGCGTCGCCATCGGACACGCGCCACGCCTCGGAATCGTCGGCCAAGACGAGAACCCAGACATCGTGCAGGGTATCGTGCTCATGCGCTACGGCGAGCAAACGGGCCCGACACTCGAGGGGATCCACGCGAAGCTCGATCAGCTGAAGCACGGCAACGTGCTTCCGCCCGGAGTCGAGATCGTCCCCTATTACGACCGCGGCGAGCTCGTGAAATGGACGACGCACACCGTCTTCGAGAATGCGGTCATCGGCGTGCTCCTCGTCACCGCGATTCTCTATCTCTTCATGGGAAGTATTCGCGCGGCGCTCATCGCGGCGGTCAATATCCCGATCGCGCTCGGACTCGCTGCCGTCGGAATGATCACCCTCGGAACTCCCGCGAACCTCATCTCGCTCGGCGCCGTCGACTTCGGCATCGTCGTCGACTCGACGGTCGTCATGGTCGAGTCACTCTTGCGAAACTTGTCGCATGGTGGTGCTTCCGTCCCTACGGAAGCAAAGGTCGCATCCGCTGGGCGCGAGGTCGCACGTCCCATTCTCTTCGGGACGCTCATTCTCGCGGTGGCCTTCATCCCGCTCTTCACGATGAAGGGCGTCTCCGGTGTTCTCTTCAAGCCGATGGCGATCACCTACGCGCTCGCGATCGGCGGGGCGACGATCCTCGCAGTCACGCTGACTCCAGCCGCCGTGCCCACGCTCCTCGGAAAAAATCCGCACGACGAGCCCACGTATCCGGTGCGCATCCTCGAGAAGTGGTTCGAGCGGCTCCTCGCGAAGGTGGTGGCGGCGCCGAAGCGCGTTCTCATCATCGTGATGATTCCTTCGATCCTCGTCCTCGGGCTCTTCAGCCATCTTGGTCGTGAGTTCTTGCCGAAGCTCGAAGAGGGAAATCTCTACGTTCGCGCGCAGCTCCCCGCATCGATCTCGCTCGAGCGCTCCGCCGAATATGCGAACCGCATGCGCCGCATCATTCGCGGATGCCCGGATCCCGAAGTTGCTTGCAACGAGACGGAGCGCAAATTTCCCGAGCTCATGACGGTTACGTCGCAGGTTGGGCGCCCGGACGACGGCACCGACACCGCCGGCTTCAACAACGTCGAGCTCTTCGCGCCGCTCCGCCCGAAAGACGAATGGCGCAAGGGCGTCACGAAAGAGCAGATCATCGACGAGCTCTCGGCGAGCCTCGAAAAAGCGTTTCCGGGAACGACCTTCAGCTTCTCGCAGATGATTCGCGACAACGTCGAAGAAGCGCTCTCGGGCGTCAAAGGCGAAAACTCGGTCAAGGTCATCGGCGCGGACATCCACGCCGACGAAGCCTACGCCGACCAAATCGCCGACTCTCTCGCCAAGGTCCCCGGCGTCCGCGATGTCGGTATCTTCCGCGTCCTCGGGCAGCCGACCGTTCGCATCGAACCCGATCGCGCTGCCTCGGCGCGCTACGGGTTCAACACGGGCGATGTCGAAGCCGTCGTGCAAGCAGCCGTCGGCGGTCGTGCCGTCACTCAAGTGTACGAAGGGGATCGCAAGTTCGACCTCACCGTTCGCTGGAAAGAACAGTTTCGTAATTCGGTCGACTCGATTCGCGAAATCACGATCACGACGAAAGACGGCAAGAGTGTCGCCCTCGGAGAGATCGCCAAGATCACGGTCGAAGATGGCGCATCGATTGTCTACCGCGAAGACGGAGCCCGCTACGTTGCCGTGAAGTTCTCCGTCCGCGATCGCGATCTCGCGAGCACGGTCGAAGAAGCGCGCGCCGTCGTGAACAGGGAAGTGAAGATTCCGTACGACGTACATCTTGCGTGGGACGGCGAGCTCAATGAGCTCAAAGAAGCCGAGGGTCGCCTTCGTCTCGTTCTTCCCGCGGCGCTCATCGGCATCGCGCTTCTCGTTTTCGTCGCCGTGCGACGGTTCCGCGAGTGGCTGGTCGTCATGGTGAACATTCCGATCGCCGCGGGCGGTGGCATCGCGCTCCTCTTCATCACGGGAACGCACTTCAGCGTCTCTGCAGCGATGGGCTTCGTCTCTGCGCTCGGCATCGCCGTGCAAGACGGGATGATCGTCGTCAATCACTCGCTCGAATTGGAACGCCAAGGGATCGAGCCAAAAGAGGCTTCGCGTCGCGCAGTCTTCGAGCGTTTTCGTCCGTGCGTAATGACGGCGCTCGTGCCGATGGCGGGGCTTTTGCCCGCGGCTGTTTCATCGGGGATCGGCTCGGAGACACAGAAGCCCCTTGCGCTCGTGGTCATCGGAGGATGTGCGATGTTGGCGACGGTGGTGCGTGTCATTCAGCCCGCGCTCCTCACGTGGCTGCACTCGATCCGCTTGAAATCAGGCCCGAGAACATCGATCCCCACCCCAGAAGATTAATCGAATCGGGTCAGATCCTTCGGCGAGCTTCGCCGTCCAATCGGTGCACGAATGTTCGTGCACCTTGATAGGATCTGGCCCGATGAATCAACGACGCCTCGCCCGCCTCTCGCTTCTCGCCTCAGGAGCCGCTCTCGTCGGCGCCGTTTCTCTTGCCTGCGGCAAGGACACGGAGCCTCCGAAGGGGCCCATTCACACGAACGGTCCGGACGATGGCTATTTCAACGCAGGTGCTGTCGACGCGGGCACGGGGCTCGGTGCTGGCGGATCGACGACCGACAATCCTGATTCCGTGACGCCGCCTCCGGATGTCGTCGGCATTCCCACCGTCCCCGCGTACACGAACTCGGTGAGAGTTGATCCGAGCAAGTACTCGGACGCCGGCGCACCAAAGAAAACCCCCGACGCGCAGAAGCAGCCGAAAGGGGTCGTCCCGACCAACGGACCAGGCGAGCCTGCTCCGCCGTCAACGACCGTCGTGCATCCGAAGCAACCGCTGCTCAATTCGCCGAGCATGCCCCCTGCGAAGTCCAGCCAATGAATGCGCAAAGACTCGCACGGCTCGCGCGTCTTGCATCCGGCGCAGCTCTCGTTGGCGCCGTCAGTCTCGCCTGCGGAAAAGACGCTGAATCGCCCGATCCCGTCTACACGAACGGTCCCGACCGAACCGAGCGTCTCGACGCGACCATCGGTGTCGAGCCGAACGCATTGCCGATTCCAAGCGCTACGGCGAGCGCGGGCGCGACCGATGCACCTCCGGACGTCGTCGGCATGCAGGTGCCCTCTCCCGGATATACGAACTCGGTGACGGTGGACCCGAGCCGCTACTCGGACGCGGGTGCGGCCAAGAAGACGAACGACGCGCAAAAGCAGCCGAAGACGGGTCCTGGCGAGAGTGGTCATCCACCCAAGCCTCCGAAGGGACCCCTTCTCAACTCACCGAACACCCCACGGAAGCCGGCCAACGAATGAATGCCCATCGCCTCGCACGACTCTCTCGTCTCGCAACCGGCGCAGCTCTCGTCGGCGCCGCAACCATCGCTGGAGCGTGCGGAGGGCACGTCTATACGAACTCTCCGCGCGAGGGCTTCGGCGGAGGAAATCCCATCGATGATGCCGGCGCCGATGTCGTCGAGAATCGCGTCGTCCCGACGAATGGCCCCAATACGACATCCGACGTCAAGCCGACGAACGATCCGTCCACTGGGCTCATCTACACGAACTCCGTTCGCGCAGAACCGCGTCAGCCCGAAGCCGCGCGTGATGCGGGCACGCCGAAACTAAGCGCTCCAGACAAGAGATTGCGAACCAACGGGCCTGGACCGATCGATCCCGGACCGGTTCAACCCGTCCTCAACTCGCCACCTACTGGAATGTAAAGCACATGAATGCTCATCGCCTCGCACGCCTATCCATGCTCGCTTCGGGCGCAGCGCTCGTCGGGTCGGTCTCTCTCGCATGCAGCAAGGAGACGCCGCCTCCCGACGACGTGCAACGCACCTACGTCAATTCGGTCACGAACGAAGTCGTCGACGGATCGGCAGCCTCCGCGACTCCGACCGATGCGCAAGTTGCCGCTCCAACTGCCTTCGACGCCGGGTTTCCGGACGAGGCGGTGATCCACACGAACTCGCCGAACGGTGGCTCCCACAATCGACCGGAAACGAGCGGTGGAACGAAAGCGCCACTCACCGTTCAAACCAACGCTCTGCCAAAGCCTCCGACCAAACCAGGGTCGAACATCAAGTACCCACTTCGGACCAACGGCCCCAGCCAAACGAAGGACTGAAGCAATGAACAAAAATCGACTAGCCCGTCTCACCCGTCTCGCTTCAGGCGTCGCACTCGTTGGCGCCGTCACGATCGCTTGCGACAAATCGAGCTCGGGCTCCGATGAGTCACGCGCGCCGCTCACCAACTCGCCCCCGCCGCAGATCGCCGACGCATCATTTCCGATCGCGCGAGACGCGGCGCTCCCCGATCCGAACCTCCACATCAATGCGCCGTTCATTCCGCAAGACGCTGGAGCTCCTCTCGCGCCGGATGCGGGGCAGACGAAGCCGCCGAAATCCCCACGCAAAGTCGTACCCACGAATGGTCCTCGTCTGAAACCCACCGATTACGGCTTCGAGACGAACGGTCCGCGAGGAGACTGACGCGCTCCAAGACGAACGCTCCGTACACAAAAGCGAACGGCCCACGCTCCTGAAGGAGGTGGGCCGATTGCTTTTAGAGAGGCGCAAACCTCACGGAAACGAAAGTGAGATTACTCGGCGCCTTCGAGCGTGAAGGGCGACGAGCACGCGTTGTCCGAGCAGGCGACGACCTTGCACGTGGCTTTGATCTTCTTGTCGGCCGTGACGACCGCCGAGATGCTCTTCGCTTTGCCGGGCTTGCCGGCGTCTTCGTATTTGAAGTCGGCCTTCGCGAGCGCGGGCTTGTCGATCTTGCCGTCCGTCTTGAGATCGCATTTCGCAGGGAACTCTGCGTTCACATAGGCGTGCCCGTCCGTCGGCTTGATCGTGATCGTGACTTTGCCGGCTGCGCGGACGAAGGAAACCGCGAGACGCTTCTCGAGCGGATCGTTCTCCCCAGCGCGAAGTTCGGAAGCGGCGAACGTTGCAGCAACTGCACAGCCGAGAGCAAAGAGTGCGAGGCCTTTCTTCATGATCGAGTCTCCTTTGGGCGGGGGGGCTGAAACCAATCAGCGAATCTGTTTCGGGACGTCCGGAACGCGAGGAAGCGTGCCTCATCGTCGGACGGGAATGAAGATGGTTTATTCAGACCCGCCCCCGAAAGTCGCACCGCTCGCGCGTATCCATTGTCACTGAAATCGAATCGGGAATACCTTTGATGGTGCGGCCGCTAAACCGCGTGGACATGACGAGCTTCCTCACCATCGCGCGGTGGATCGTCACGGTCGCCAGCCTCGTCTTAGCCGCTCTCTGTCTGCTGACCACGCTCGGTGCGTTCGTGTCGAATTGGCTCGCCCACCGGAAGAGAGAGCGCGAAGGAACTCCACACAAGGGGGCCGGATCCGTGTCCGGGCTCACGTTCATGGCTTTCCTCTCGGGTCTGCCTGCCGCCATCTTTTCACCGAATAGGGAGCTGCGCATCGCTGCCCTCGTCATTATGGCGGTCGATCTTCTCTACTTCGTCTCGGGCTTCCTCTGGGTGCGCTTTAGGACGTGACGGTCAAACGGAGTGCTGACGGCGACAAAAACAATTTTCGTACCGCCACTACCAGCCTCTTCCTCTGTGGTTATCTTCGACCCTAAGCCAGGAATGGTTCCGGCTGCCTGCACGTCGCTTATGTAGGCGAAACCCCGAAACTCTCTGCTTCCAAGCGGAGACCGCCAGGTGATACGACTGGTATCGAGAGGTCATTGAAATGTCCGAGAAAAAGAAGCCCTCCGCTGAAGAAGAAATGATTCCGTTTGGGGACGAGCTACCCGTTCTTCCCATCCGCAACGCCGTCCTCTTTCCGGGCACTGTTGCCCCGTTCGATGTGGGGCGCGAAAAGTCCGTCGCTCTCGTCGAGGACGTCGACAACCTGAGCTCTCCCGTCATCGCGATTTTTTCCCAGCGCGATCCGTCGACCGACGAACCGGGACAAGACGACCTCCATTCCGTGGGTTGTGCCGCGCGCGTATTGAAAGCGCTGAAGCACGGCTCCGGCAACTACTCGCTGATTCTCCAAGGCTTGACGCGTATCAAGCTCGAAGAGATCACGCAGGGTGCGCCTTACCTCAAGGCGAAGATTTCGCGTCTCCCCGAGCAGAACGGCGACGACGACGAAGTCGAAGCGCTCGCGATGAGCCTCCGCGACATCGCGAAGCAAGTCGTGCAACTCATGCCGAACGAGCTCCCGCGTGAAGCCGCGTCCTTGATGGACACGGTTCAAGCGCCGGGCGCCCTCGCCGACCTCGTCGTCGGAACGCTCGAAGCGCCGGTCGAAGAGAAGGCTGCTCTTCTCGAAACGATCGACGTGAAAGAGCGCATCCGCCGCGTCCTCAAGCTTCTCACGCGTCAGCTCGAGATCTTGAAGATGAAGGAGCGCATCAATTCCCAGATCAAAGAAGAGATGGGGAAGAACCAGCGCGAGTACGTCCTTCGCCAGCAGCTCAAGGCGATCAAAGAAGAGCTCGGCGAAGACGACAACGACCAAGGCGATCTCGACGGCATCGAAGAGCGCATCGCGAAAGCCAATCTCCCGAGCGAAGCCGAACAGGTCGCGAAGAAGCAGGTCAAGCGTCTCCGCAACATGCAGGTCGGCTCGGCGGAATACACCGTCGTCCGCACGTACCTCGATTGGATCCTCGATCTTCCGTGGAGCGTGCAGTCTGCAGACAATCTCGACATCGCGCACGTTCGCAAGGTGCTCGACGAAGATCACTACGGTCTCGAGAA
>JAHFDV010000205.1:0-425 GCA_023248815.1 Myxococcales bacterium | reverse complement strand
AAGAAGGGCCCGATCCTTTGCCTCCTCGGCCCGCCCGGCGTCGGTAAGACGTCGCTCGGTCGCTCGATTGCACGCGCGGTCGGTCGCAAGTTTCACCGCATCTCGCTCGGCGGCGTCCACGACGAGGCCGCGATCCGCGGTCACCGCCGTACGTACGTCGGCGCGCTCCCCGGACAAATCATCCAGGGCATGAAGAAGGTGCAGACGATCAACCCCATCTTCATGATGGACGAGATCGACAAGCTCGGTCACGACTTCCGCGGAGATCCGGCCTCGGCCCTCCTCGAAGTGCTCGACCCCGAACAGAACAACACCTTCGCCGATCACTACCTCGAGATCCCATACGACCTCTCGAACGTGATGTTCATCGCCACGGCCAACGTCGCAGATCCGATTCCGGCTCCGCTTCGTGACCGCATGGAGAT
>JAHFDV010000610.1 GCA_023248815.1 Myxococcales bacterium | reverse complement strand
AAGTTTGGCTCTCCTCACTCTTAATAAGAGCAAAGCGCCGCTAGTCAGTCGCGGCGGTGCGGCGTCGTCTTCGATCTTCTCGGGCGCTCGTTCACAGATCCGGAACTTCGAACGGCGTGAAGTGATGGTCGACATTGCCCGAGCCGTGCTGTCCTTTGTCGTTCGCGCCCCAACACACGACCGCACCCGTTGAGCGACGTGCGCAAGTGAAGAGCCAACCCGACGCGATTTCGACGGCGTCGGTGAGTCCGGCTACGTTCGTCGGGAGATTCGTCGTGACGTCCTCGGTGCCGTCGCCGAGCTGACCGTAAGCATTGCTGCCCCAGCAGACGACTCCGCCGCTCTCGCGGAGCGCGCAGAAGTGGCTTCCTCCACCGCTCAGTTGTTTGGCATCGTTGATCCCGGCGACGGTGGCCGGCGAGCTCTGATCGTCGTCCTTCTTTCCGGTGCCGAGCTGACCGCCGTGATTGATACCCCAGCAAGCGACGGTCTTGTTCGTTCGAATGAGACACGTTGCCGCTTGGCTTTCACCGAGCGCGATCGCGTCCGTCACACCGATCACCGTCTCGGGCGCAAGAGCCGCCGCACCGAACGCGCCATTGCCGACCTGCCCGCGGTTGTTCAGCCCCCAGCAAACGACCTGCCCCGTTGCCTTGCGCGCGCACGCGTGAACTTCGCCCTTCGCGATCTCGACCGCGTCGGTGAGGCCCGCCACGTCGATGCTCGGATAGGAACGTTCTTTGGTCGTGCCGTCGCCGAGTCTTCCTTGAAGGTTCTGACCTGCCCAACACGCTACGGTGCCGGTCGTTCGCCGAATGCAGCCCCAACTATCGTGCGCATTGCGAACTTCCGCGGCACCTGCGAAGAGCGTTCCGGCGTCGGCATCGGTGACGATGGGCGTCGGCGTGAGAAGAATGGTGCCGCCAGACGCGCCGATATTGTTCGATCCCCAGCAATAGACGTTGCCCGCCGCGCGCACGGCGCACGTTTGGATGGGCCCTGCGGCAACGTACGTCGCATCGTTGATCCCGACGACGGTTGCGGGGCGATGCCGCACGCTCTCGTCGGTGCTTGCGCCTGTACCCAGCATGCCGAACGCGTTGCTGCCCCAGCACTTCAACGCGCCCGAAGCGTAACGCGCGCACGCGTGGTGGTGGCCCGCGGTGATTTGCACGATCGTTCCGGGTAGCACATTGGTCGCGTCGCCGACCGCGCCGTCGTCCTCGAACCCGGGAGAACCGTCGCCAGGTGTGAGTGTCCCGCCATCGATCGTTGGACCTGGCGCTGCGGTGTCGGAATCACAAGCGACGAAGATGGCCGCGGGAAAAAAAGCGAAGGAACCGATGATGGCGAGGGTTCGAGACGACACGAGCATTCCGAGACGGTAGCTCAGAAGCGAATCACGACCGGTCGCGCGAGTGCTGCAGCAAGACGTAAGCACTTCTGCCGCGCGACTCATCTTCACTGCGCGGAAGTTCTTCACGGTCTACTCGTCGCCGGTTTCGGATAACGTCGCGCGCGCATGCCAAATACCAAAGAACTGTTCAGCAAGACGAACATCATCATCTTCGGCGGAGCAGCGCTCGTGATGCTCTACATCGCGTTCGTCTTCGTCAAAGCGACGTACTTCGGCGCGAACCTCGGCGACGCGTGCAGCCAGGCGACCGACTGCAAGGCCGCTGTCCCGTGGTGCATGAAGGAGCCGGAGGGGACCGCGAAGTTTTGCTCGCATGCGTGCGTCTCCGATGCCGCCTGCCCCGCGGGCTGGACGTGCGGGGACTCGGGCTACGACCAGGTGCTGAGCAAGTCGACGGGCCCGGTTGGCATCGCACACGGCTTGAACGTGTGCTGGAAGCCGGGCAAGGGCGCGCCGCCGATGCGCCAGTAACGCGTGACCTGGCCGCGACCGAGGCACATCGCTTGCCTAGAAGCGCAAAACACGCTCGGACTCTTTGTCTCACGTTGAGGCGATTTGGTAGCGCGTCACGCGGCGGCTTGGCGTTGGGAGCTACTTCTTCGGTCGCCCGTCGGCGTCGTTGCTCGGGCTGTCTTTGCGCGCAGCAGCTTCGTCGAAACCCTTCGATTGCTTGCCCTCTTTGGGAGCGCTGACTTTGCCTTCGTCCGGGCTCGCTTGCGCCTTCTTCTTCGCCTCGGCATCGGCCTTCATGATGTCGGCGCCCTCTTTCGAGGGATTTCCATCATTCGTCGGAACGACGTGCTCGGGGTTCTTTCTCTTCTCGCTCTCGGAGATTGGCTCGGAATTTTTTTGCATGATGTTGGAGCATTGCAATTGGGATGCCCACGCCCGCGTTCGGCGGTTGGGGAAAAGGCGCACCTTCGCTGTAAGGGACGATAGTCTTCCGCCGAGATCCTCGTCATCTCGTGAAGAGCGAAGCGGACCCCCAGCCTGCCCAATGCAATGACAGCATTTTCTCCTCGAAGCGAATCGTCTGATCTCATCGGCCGCGAGCAAGAGCTGCGCGAACTCGAAGAGTGGTTTGCGAAGCCCTCGGGGCCGCTCGTCATCTGGGGGCAGGGGGGCCTCGGAAAGACCGCGCTCGCGCGTGAGTTCGGCAAGTCGAAGGCGACGCTCTTCGTGGACGTAACGACCGCGACGTCTTTCGACCATGTCCTCGTCGCCATCGGAGAAGCCGCAAAACTTGGTTACGATGAAGCGGCGACGCTCCTCGGCCTCCAGCAGGCGCTTCTCACCCGCAAGATCGAGCTTCTCGTCATCGACAATATCGAGCAGCTCGGTGAAGAAATCGCAACGCTGCCTCGCCTGACGAGCCTCGCCTCCCATGTGATGTTCACCTCGCGTCTGTTGACCGGCTTTCCGCTCGAGACGCAGCTCGCACTGCAGCCTCTTCCGATCGCACCGAATTGGTCGTCCGCTGCCATCCTCCTTCTTTTGCGAGAGGCGGCGATCGATCCGAGCACCATGGCCGAAGGAGAGAACCTCGCGCTCTACTCGAAGATCGCCGCTGTGACTGACGGCATTCCTCTCGCGTTGGGGCTCGCTGCGATTCAAATCTCCAAGGTCGGCGCAGCACTCACCGCGAGTCAGCTCGAAGACAGTCTTCTCGATCTTCCGAACGAGGCAAGCGACCGCCCCACGCGTCAGCGAACGATGGACGAGTCGATCGACTGGTCATGGCGCTTTCTCGGCGCCGACGATCAGCGGGCCGTTCTCTCCCTCTCTCTCTTCGCGAGCACCTTCACCTTCGAGGATGCGCTCGAGGCTCTCTAGGGGTTGTTCGACGACGTAGAGGAGCGCCTCGAACGACTCGCCGAGCGAAGCTTCATCGTGACCTCTGCCGAGCGGCGCGGCGCCTTTCGTCTGCTCGTTCCCATTCGTGAGTTCGTTCGCCGCA
>JAHFDV010000204.1 GCA_023248815.1 Myxococcales bacterium | reverse complement strand
TCACGTGCCCAACGTGTCGCGGATCCTTCTTGCGGTCGGTCGCCGCTGAGCGCGTCTAAGAGAGCTCCGCTCCTATTTCCAACCGCCGCCGAGCGCTTGATACACGTTTACGACGGCTTGGAATTGCCGCTTCTTCGTCTCGATGAGGGAGAGCTCTGCCTCCAGTGAGTCACGGCGCGTGAGCAGCACTTCCATGTAATCTGCACGTGCCGATTGAAAGAGCGTGTTCGAGATGTCGATCGATCGAGCCAGCTTCTCGACCTGTTGCGCTTGGAGGTCGTAGCTCTTCTTCAAGTTGTCGATCATCGCGAGCTGGTTCGCGACGTCCGTGAAGGCCTGCAAAAGGGACTTCTCGTAGTTGAAGACGGCCTGCACTTGCTTGGCGTTCGCGGTGCGGTACTGCGCCGAAATCGCAGCGCGATTCAAGAGCGGCGCCGTGAGATTGCCCGCGATGTTGTAGATGAGTGACTCCGGCGTCGTGAGGAGGTGCTCGGCATTGAACGAGCGATACCCGACCGACGCGTCGAGGCTGAGCGATGGGTAGAACGCTGCGCGCGTCGCCTTCACGTCCATCTTCGTGGCTTCGAGCTCGAGCTCGGCCGCGCGTACGTCGGGGCGATTCGTCAGGAGCTGCGAGGGGAGGCCCGCCCGGATCTCGCTCGGGAGAGGCGCTTTGAACGTCTCGGCATTGCGCGCGACGGGCTGCGGATAGCGACCCACGAGGAAGTTGATGCGGTTTTCGGTCTGAACGCGCTCTTGCTCGACGTCGTAAAGGCGGCTGCGCGTCTTCAGGACTTCGGCTTCGAAGCGTTGCACGGCGAGCTCCGTGACGCGCGCCGCTTGCTTCTCGAGCTTCACGACCTCGAGTGCGCTCGATTGAACCTCGATGTTGCGGCGGACGACATCGAGCTCGTTGTCGAGCGAGATGAGGTCGTAGTAGGAGCGCGCAATCTCGGCGACGAGCTGCGTGATCATGAAGTTTCGCGCTTCGATCGTCGCGAGATAGCGGTAGTTGGCGGCGTTGGCAGCGTTGCGAAGCTTCTTCCAAATGTCGATTTCCCACGCGCCCTGAAGGCCAAACGTGAAGTTGCCGAGGTTTTTCGGAAGACCATGCGCATCGTCGCTGACGCCTTGACTGGTCCACTTTCCCGGCTTGTCGACTCCGGCTCCGACGAACGCATTCACGCGCGGGAGGTAGTCGCCTTGCTTTGCCGAGATTTCCGTCTGGGCGATGACGATCTCTTGGAGCTGCCCATTGAGCTCGCGGTTGTTCTTCAGGGCGTCGCCGATGAGTGCCGTGAGCTCGGGGCTACCGAAGTATTCACGCCATTGCTTTTGCGCCGCGACGTTCGCGTCGCTCTTGGCGTTGCCTTGCGCCTCCGTGAGCGCTCCCGAAGCTGCCCCCGCCGTGCCGAAGCTCGCCGGGATGCTTTTGTTGACCTCGCGGGGCTCGTTCCCATTCAAGGTCGGCACGCAGCCAACCGCGAAGAGAAGGAGGAACGCCGTTGCGGAAGTGGCCGAGGACCGTCGCGACTTATTCACCATCACGCGCCTCCGTGAGCCCGTCGGGATGCCCGTGCGGCGAACGATCGCTGTCGGGAACGTCGGGAAGGCGATTCTTCGACTCCGTCAGCGGCTCGTCGTCTTCGAAGCGAATGAGGCTCTTGCCCTCGGTGAGCGTCGCGAAGATGAAATAGAGACCCGGCACGATGATGACGCCGAAGATCGTTCCGAAGAGCATGCCGCCGAGCGCCGAAGCACCGATGGTTCGGTTGCCGACGGCGCCAGGACCCGTCGCGAGCACGAGCGGGATCAACCCGGCAATGAACGCGAACGACGTCATCAAGATGGGGCGAAAGCGAACCTTCGCGCCTTCGATGGCGGCTTCGAGAACCGAAAAGCCCTTTCGATGTTGCTGCACCGCGAACTCGACGATGAGGACGGCGTTCTTGCCCAACAACCCGACGAGCATGACGAGACCGACCTGCGCGTAGATGTCGTTGGCGACGCCCAGCACCTTCAAGAGGAAGAAGGAGCCGAAGACGCCTGCGGGTAGCGAGAGAATGACCGCGAGCGGCAAAACGAAACTCTCGTATTGCGCGGCGAGCACGAGATAGACGAAGCCGAGAACGATCATGAAGATGACCAGCGCTTCGTTTCCGCGCTTCGCCTCGTCGAACGAGAGCCCTTCCCACGCAATGTCGTAACCGCGAGGGAGGGTCTTTGCGGCGACCTCGCGCACGGCCGTGATCGCGTCACCGCTCGTGAATCCTTTCGCCGGCTCGCCGCGAATCGCCGACGAATTGTACATGTTGTACCGAGTGATCTCGTTCGGGCCCTGCGACTTTTTCAGCGTCATGAACGCCGAATAGGGGACCATCTCTCCGCGGTCGTTCTTCACGTACATCTTCAAGACGTCGGAAGGAAAGCGACGGAACTCGGCGGAGGCCTGCGCGTAGACCTTGAAGAAGTTGCCGAAGCGAATGAAGCCTTGCTCGTAGGTACTGCCGATGAGGATGTCGAGATTCTCCATCGCGCTCTTGATCGACACGCCCTTTTGCATGGCGAGCTCGGGGTCGACGATCAAGTCGTACTGCGGATAGTTCGCGGCGAAGAACGTGAAGAGTCCCGTGAGCTCCTTGCGCTTGTGCAAGTTGTCCATGAACTCTTTGTTGATGCGATCGAACTCCTGGTAGTCCGTCTCGTTGTTCTTGTCCAAAAGGCGAAGCGAGAAGCCGCTCGCTGCGCCGTAGCCGGGAACCGCGGGCGGCTCGAAGAACTCGACGATGGCGCCGATGTCTTTCGATTTTTCTTCGAGCTCGGCGACGACCTGAGCAATCGTTCGCGTGCGATCCGACCAGTTCTTGAGATTGATGAGGCACGTTCCGGCGTTGGAGCCGCGGCCTTCCGTGAGCACTTCGTAGCCGGCGAGTGACGACACCGAGTCGACGCCATCGACCTTCTTGGCGATCTCTTGGAGCTCGCGCGAGACGTCGTTGGTGCGTTCGAGCGTAGTCCCCGGCGGCGTCTGGATGATCGCGTAGAGCATCCCCTGGTCTTCGTTGGGAACGAATCCCGCGGGCACGACCTTGTTGAGCCCGAAGATGCCGATCCCGAAGAGGATGAGCATTCCGAAGGTGACCGTACGGCGGTCGACGATGCTTCGCAGGAACTTGACGTAGACGTTGGTCCCTTTCTCGAACACGCGATTGAATGCATCGAGGAAGACGCCGATGGGCGTCCGCTTCTTCTTCTGCAGATGGGAACCATCGCCATGCGTGTTCTTCAGAATCATCGCGCAAAGGACGGGCGTGAGCGTCAAGGCGACGACGCCAGAGAGAACGATCGCCGCGGCCATCGTGATCGAGAACTGGCGATAGAAGATACCGACCGGGCCCGTCATGAAGGCGACGGGCACGAACACGGCGGTCATCATCAACGTGATCGCGATGACGGCTCCGCTGATCTCACCGACGACCTTGGTGACGGCTCGGTAGGGAGTGAGGTGTTCCTCCGCCATCTTCACGTGCACGGCCTCGACGACGACGATCGCGTTGTCGACGACGATTCCGATCGATAGAACGAGGGCGAAAAGTGTGATGAGGTTGATGGTGATCCCGAAGAGCTGCATGAACATGAACGTGCCGATGAGCGACACGGGCACGGCGAGAATCGGAATGAGCGTCGAGCGCCAATCTCCCAAGAAGAGAAAGACGACGAGCGCCACGAGTAGAAAGGCCTCACCGAGCGTATGGATGACCTTCTCGATCGACGCGTCGAGGAAGCTCGAGACGTCGTAGTTGATCTCGTAGTCCATGCCCGCGGGGAAGGATGTCTTCTTCAGCTCTTCGAGCTCGGCCTTCACGTTCGCGATGACCTCGCTCGCGTTGCTGCCGTAGGTCTGCTTGAGGACGATGGCGGCGGAGGGATGGCCGTCCAAGTTCGAGTAGATGTCGAAGAACTCGCTGCCGAGCTCGACGGTCGCGATGTCCTTCAAGCGGAGCATCTCGCCGTCGTCGTTGGCGCGGATGATGACGTTTTCGTATTCCTCGGGCTTGTTGTAACGGCCCTTGTAGCTGAGAACGTATTCGAGGGACTGCGCGGCCTTGCCGGTCGCTTGTCCGAGGCGACCCGGGCGACCAATCACGCTCTGCTCGTCGATCGCCTTCATCACGTCGTCGACGGAGACGTTGTAGGCACGCATGCGGTCGGGGTTGAGCCACACGCGCATCGCGAACTGGCGCGAGCCGAGAATGCGGGTCTGCGCGATGCCGTTGATGCGGCTGAGCTCCGGCAAGAGATTGGCGTTCGCGAAGTTGTAGAGGAACTTCTGATCGGTGCTCTTCTCGGAGCTGTAGAGGTTGACGTACATCAGCATGCTGGGCTGCACGCGATTGAGGATGACGCCTTCGAGCTGGACGAGCGGGGGGAGGCGATTCAGCACCTGGTCGATGCGGTTCTTGACGTTGACGACCGCTTCGTTGGGATCGGCGCCGAGCTCGAAGACGACCTGAACCGTTGCTTCACCGGCGCTCGTCGCGTCGGAGATCATGTAGCTCATGCCGGGAACGCCGTTGATCGCGCGCTCCAGGGTAATGAGTGAAGACGTCACCAATACTTCGGCGCTGGCGCCGGGGAAGGTGAGCGACACCATGACGCGCGGTGGTGAGATCTCGGGAAACTGCGAGACGGGTCGCGTGCGCATCGCGAGGAGACCCAGAAAGACGATGACGATGGAGAGAACCATCGCCAAGACGGGGCGACGAATGAAGGCGCCGATGTTCATTCGGAAGCGACCTCGAGGTGACCCATTACGTCTGCAGGCTCTTTGTAGTCGACGCCGATTTCGGCGCCGTCATGCACCTTGCGAAGTCCGTCGACGAGGATTCGATCCTTCTCTTCGATGCCGCTCGCGACGACATAGACGTGCTGCAGCTCGGCGGAGACCGTGATCGGCCGGGAGTGAACGACGTTCTTCTCGTCGACTACATAGACGAACTTCTTGTCCAAGATGTCGAACGTCGCTTTTTGCGGAATGACGAGCGCATTGACGATCGGAACGCTCATCAAGATCTTCCCGGTCTCGTCGTGGCGAAGAAGGCCCTTCGGATTCGAGAACGTCGCGCGAAAGGCGATGTTGCCCGTGCCGTTGTTGAAGTCGGCTTCGATCGTCTGCACCTTACCGGGCTCTTCGAAGAGCTCGCCGTTGGCCATCATCAGCTTCACCGGCGTCGGCTCGTCGCTTTGCTTGTGCGACTTGTACGTGAGGTATTCGGATTCGCTGACGTTGAAGTAGACCCAAACGACGCTGTTGTCCGAGAGGGTCGTGAGAAGATCTCCCTCGCTCACGAGGCTTCCGGCGCGCACGTGAAAGCGTCCGACGATGCCGTTGAAAGGCGCACGTAGCTCGGTGAGCGATTTCTCGGTCGTTGCGAGCGCGACTTGCGCCTTCGCTTTGTTGAACTTCGCCTTGGCGAGCGCGAGCTCGTTGGGGGAGACGACGTTCTTGTCCGCGAGCATCTTCGTGTTGGTGAGCTCGATTTCCGTCACTTCTGCCTCGGCGGAGGCCTTTTGGACTTCGGCCTGGTAGATGAGCGGCATCAACTGAAAGAGCTTCGCCCCCTTGGTCACGAGCTGGCCCTCGTCGACGAAGGTGCTCTGCAAGTAGCCTTTCTCGAGCGCCCTAAGCTCGATGTGCTGCACCGCACGAATCTGCGCGACGTACTCCTTCGTGAGCTGCGTGTTCGTACGAAGAGGACGCGAGACGAGAAACTTCGCCTCTTCTTCGTGTTCTTGCGCCTTGGGCTTGCAGCCAACGAGGGAGAAGGCCGTGAGGAAGAGGAGAGTCGTTGGAATTCGATGCATCATTATTTTTCGGTTCTGATCGCGTGGGCGGCAGTTTCGGGAAAGAAGCGCGAGCACTCTCGGCTCGCACGGTGGCGTAGTTTTCGGCGGCGCAACGGGTGCGCTTGGGATGCAGCTCGGTGCGGACTGCGGCAGGAATCGGCCTCACACATCGCCCTGTGAGATCTAGGCCCGCCCGCGTCGCTTCGTCGACTCGCCGAGCGTGGCGAGTCGGAGGTCAGGCGGGAGGTCCGCGCGGAAGACCCGAGCCGGCGGCGAATCGAGATGGATCGAGCATCGCCTCGCGCCGCGTCGCCAAGGGAGCGCGCGCATCGACCGCGATTCGAGAAAAGGCGAGCACCGCATGGCCCACAACATGCGAGACGGCGTCTTCATTCGTGTCGTCGCCAGACTCGATCGCTTCGAGCTCGGCGCGGAGTGCGTTCGCAGTGTCACTCTGCCAAACACGGGCCGACTCGAAAGACGCTTCGACACTGTCGGTCCCACGGACGCTGAGGTCGACACACATCACCGTGATGTCGGACACGCGGATGCCCGGGCTCATCATGAACGTGCTCACGAGGATCGTGAGGAGGACGAAGAAGAGGCGCCGGAAGAGGGCGAGCTCCGCACCATTCGAGCGCTTCTCGTCTCCCGACGATGTCTCGTTTGCGGCAGCCCACATCACAGTCTCGTTTCTTTAGTGACGCGACGCGTTCAAGTACAGCCAAAAGGCCGCTTTTTTACGTGTTTTATCACTGTTGTAACATGCAACGATCCGCTCGATCTCACGCGCGAAAGAGTGCATTTGCGCAAATGCTGGAAGGCCGCGGAAGAAAACCTTGAGCTAATCTGCGTCCGTGCCTGACCCACGCGACTGCCCATGCTCTTCCGGTAACCGCTACGCACGATGCTGCGCGCCCCTTCACACGCACGCGCGTACGGCAGCCACGCCTCTCGACCTGATGCGCTCGCGCTATTCGGCCTTTGCGAAAGGGCTCGGCGAATATCTCGTGGAGACGCTCTCGTCGGATCACGAGGATCGTGCGGTACCTCGCGAAGCGCTCGTGCAAGAGCTCTCGCGCGCGAAAGATCGCCAGCGCTTCTTGGGCCTGCGAATTCTCGACACTTCGAGCGAAGGTGACGCAGGCGAAGTGACGTTCATCGCGCGCATCTTCGAGCGTGGCACCGATCGCTCGTTCGGCGAACGCTCGGCGTTCTTGCGCGAAGAGGGGACGTGGCGCTACGCCAGCGGGAAGACGCTGTTTCGCGATCGCCTGCCCGCCGAGCTCGACACTGTGACATCGGAAGATTTCACGGGGCTATTGCGCAAGGGTTGAGGCGCGCAACGGGGAGGGGACCTCGCTCGAGGTCTCTCCTTTTCCAAACGCGAAATGGCTCTATGGCCATACCTGATCGCCTTCCCGACAAACACGATGCCTGGGCACGACGCACGCGAGGAGAAAACCATGACGGATATCGCCAAAGCAGGGACCTACAAGATCGGTGACCGCGCGGTGAAGCGCATCGGCTATGGCGCCATGCAACTCGCGGGCAAGCGCGTGTTCGGGCCGCCGAAGGACCACGCGGGCGCCCTCGCGGTTCTTCGCGAAGCCGTCGCTAGCGGGGTCGATCACATCGACACGAGCGACTTCTACGGCCCTTACGTCACGAACAAGATCATCGCCGAAGCTCTCCATCCGTACCCGAAAGAGCTCGTCATCGTCACGAAGGTGAGCGCGCGTCGAGGCGAAGACGGCTCTTTGATCCCGGCCTTCTCGAAAGAAGAATTGACGGAGGCGGTTCACAGCAATCTTCGCCATCTGAAGCTCGACGCGCTCGAAGTCGTGAATCTCCGCAGCATGCTCAACGTGCACCCCGCGGAGGGGTCCCTCGAAGAGCCGTTCACGGTTCTCGCGGACCTCCAGCGCCAAGGGCTCGTGCGCCATCTCGGCTTGAGCAACGTCACGCGCAAGCAGATCGCCGACCTTCGCAAGATCGCGCCCGTCGTTTGCGTGCAGAATCTCTACAATCTCGCCCACCGCGAAGACGACGCGATGATCGACGAGCTTGCGGCTGCGAACATCGCCTACGTGCCATTCTTTCCGCTCGGTGGGTTTACGCCGCTGCAGTCCGATGTCCTTTCGGACGTCGCGAAAGGGCTCGGTGTCACGCCGATGCAAGTGGCGCTCGCTTGGCTGCTCCGTCGTTCGCGCAACATCTTGCTCATCCCCGGGACGTCTTCGGTCGGACACCTGCGCGAGAACCTCGCCGTCGCCGATCTCGAGCTCTCGGACGACACGATGGGCGTTCTCGACCGCATCGCGAAGGACAAGGGGAGCGCCCGCGCCGAGGTCGTCGACGCAGGGCACTGAGCCCGGCGAGGTACTCGATGTCACCTCGCGCGCTCGAGTGATTTGTCGAACGGCGATCTTCACAAAAGATACGTTGTTCGACATGAATGCCCCTTCCTTCTGGCGCGTGGGTCCGATCCCGTTTCTGTCGCTGCTCGTCTCGGTTTCGAGCGTCGCCTGTGACCGCACTTCGTCGTCTGGCACCGCACCGACCTCCTCCGGCACCGCGCCGAATCCGTCGGCAACGAGCTCCGTCGCGATGCACGAACCGATGACGGGGACGGCTCCGCCAGAGAGCGTCGCCTTCGCAGAGCACAAAGCGGGGTGCAGCGCGCCAGTTGCCGACGCCTGCATCGAGCTCGGCATCGACTACGCGTATGGCCGTGGCGTCGCGAAGGACGAACCCCTCGCGGTAAAGACCTATCGCGCCGCCTGCGACGCGAAGAACTCGACGGGCTGTACGTTCGTCGGTGAGATGTACACCTACGGTCGCGGAACTCCGAAAGAGAAGTGGAAGGCGCGCGGCCTCCGCGCAGACACGCTCGACGAGATCGGAAAAAAGGTGAAGCTCTATCAGAGCGCCTGCGATGCGGGAGATGCCGAGGCGTGTAAGTCGTTGGCGCTTGCTTACGAGCAGGGCACCGGGCTCCCCAAAAATCCGATGCGGGCTGCGGCGCTCAACCGTGGCGCGGCGGGCGTCTTGCTCCAAGCGTGCGACAAGGGCGACATGATGGCGTGCGCCTCGCTCGGACGTCTCGAACAAAACGCGAAGGGCGTCGCGAAGAATCAGCAAGGAGCGATCGCGCACTTCGAAAAATCATGTGACGGCGGAGACGCGACGGGGTGCGAAGACCTTGCGCTCGCCTACGAGCACGGAGGCGTTGGCCCTGCCAAAGATCCGACGAAGGCCGTGACGTATCACGTGAAAGCCTGCGACGGCGGCGACGACATGGGCTGCGAGAACGCGGGACACATGTACGAGACCGGAACGGGAGTCAAAGCCGACAAGAAGAGCGCGCAGCGCGTCTACAAGGTCGCCTGCGCTCGCGGCGACGAAGCGGCATGCGGCGCTTACAAGCGCGTCGGCGGAACCTGAGACGGAGCCGCGCCGAGGGAGGACGAACGGAGCGAGCGCACCCTCGGCAGCGCCTTGGTGCAATGAGCCTCCAAAAACTTCGAGCGAAGACGCGAGCACCAGCTACATTCGCGGCATGACGTCAGCCAAGACGGCGAAGAGCCGCACCAAGTCGAAATCATCCACCACTGTGAAGAGCGCCAAGAAGGCCGTCGCAAAGAAGGTCTCCGGAGCAAAAGCCGGAGCCAAGCGCGCCGTCACGAGCGCGAAGAAGGCCGTTAAAAAAGCCGCAAAGAAGGTCACGAAGAAGAGCACTGCAAAGAACGTCTCGCC
>JAHFDV010000203.1 GCA_023248815.1 Myxococcales bacterium | reverse complement strand
AAGAGAGCCCAGAGCTTGCCGTCGTCGATCTAAAGATGCCTGGGCCTTCCGGGCTCGAAGGCGTCAAAGGGCTCCTCGCCATCGACGCAACGACCCGCGTCGTCGTTCTCACGGGGTACGGAAGTATTGCGACAGCCGTCGACGCGGTGAAGCTCGGAGCCGTGGATTACCTCACGAAGCCTGCCGACGCCGACCAGATCCTCGCAGCTCTCACCAAGAACGAACCGAAGACCGACATTCAAAGTGAAGATGGGCAACACGTCGCGACGCCGAGCCTCGCCCGCGTCGAATGGGAGCACATTCAACGCGTGCTCGCGGACTGCGAAGGCAACGTGTCCCTCGCGGCGAAGCTCCTCGGTATTCACCGGAGATCACTCCAGCGAAAGTTAGGAAAGTTCCCCGTCTTGCGCTGAGTGCTGACCGTTCTCCGAGCGTTGCCCGCTCTCTGAGCCTTGCCCGCTCTCTGAACGTTGGAGGTGCACGTCGATCTGCGGCAGCGCGACCGAGATGTTGCGCTCTCGCATCGCTGCGAACGCGCGCTCGCGCATCTCGGATTGCGTTCGTCGCTTGTTCCAAGGATCGTTCGTCCAAACGCTGAGCTCGTACTCGAGAGCGGAGGGGCTCATGTTGACGAGATAGACGCTCGGCTCTTCGGTGGCGCTGCGATTGGAGACGGCCCGCCCGGCCGTAGTCAGAGCGTCTCGGAGCGCTGCGATGTCCGTGTCGTGCGGTACTCCCACCTCGATGCGCACGCGATGAAGCGGATCTTCGAGGGTGAGGTTCTTGATCGCGTTTTGCACGAGCATTCCGTTGGGGACGATGATTTGCTCTTCGTTCAACGTGCGCGCAATCGTCGCGCGGATTCCCATGTGCTCGACGCGCACGAGCTGCCCTTCGACCTCGACGACATCCCCGATTTGGATCGATCGTTCGAGGAGGAGGATGACTCCCGAGACGAAGTTCTCGACGATCTTTTGCATCGCGAGACCCACGCCGACGGCAAGCACGGCGCCCGCGGCAAAGATTCCCGTGAGATTGATGCCGCCAACCTGGAGCGCTACGAGAAGCGCAAGCAGCCGCAACGCGTACGTGAGCCAACGCATCGCCGCGCGACCGGCGTGGGGACGCGAAGAGCCTCGGCGAATGACTTGTTCGAGGGCGCGCCCGACGGATCCCGTGACGAACCAGAGAGCCACGAACACCACGAAGGCCGTCGCCGCAGCGAGGAGCGAGACGTTCGTCGTCCCGAATTGAATCGAGAACAATCGCTGCAACGTCTCTTGCATGGCCGAAAGACGGTACACGAGTCTCGATGGCCGTCGCTAGCCTTCACCCGCGGGCATCCGAGGCCGCTTGCTCGGCCCTCCGTGTCCGACTACGAACGAGGCTGATGCAGCGCGCATTGAGCCTAAAAATATCGATGCTCGCGCTGACGTTCCTTCCGGGGTGCGGTCTCCACTACGTCACGCAAGCCGCGGCCGGCCAATACGAGCTCGTGGCACGCTCCGAGGAGATCGAGGAGATCCTCGAAGAGAAACGCGTGACCCCGCGAACGCAGAAGCTCTTGACGGCGATCCCTTCGATGAAGCGCTTCGGTGAGGGGCGCGGTCTCAAGGCGACCGAGAATTACACGCGCTATGTGCAGGTCGATCGCCCGTACATCGTTTGGGTCGTTACCGCCGCACGCCCTCTATCTTTGTCTCCGCGGACCTTCAATTTTCCGATCGTCGGCAGCTTCAACTACCTCGGTTGGTTTCGCGAGAAAGAGGCACGCGCCTACGCCGCCGAGCTCGAAAAAGAAGGTTGGGATGTCGACGTGAGGGGATCGCAGGCGTATTCGACGACGGGCTTTTTTCGCGATCCCGTGCTCTCGACGATGATCCCGAAGGGCCGGCACGTGCTCGGCGATCTCGCGAGCACGATTCTCCACGAGTCGACGCATGCGACCGTCTTCGTGCACGACCAATCCGTTTTGAACGAGAGCATCGCGAACTTCGTGGGAGACCAGATGGCGCTCGAATACCTGATCGAAACGAAGGGCAAAGACTCCGACGAGACGAAGAGTTTCATCGAGATCGAGGACTTCGTGCGGAAGCGTGGCGCGGAGCTTCACGAAGCCGTCGTCTATCTGAAGGCGCTCTACGCTTCGAACGCGAACGCGGAAGAGAAGCTTCGTGCGAAGGCCGCGTACTTGAAGGATCTGCGGAAGCGCATCCGTTACTCACGCCCGATTACCAACGCGACGCTCGTTCAATACCGGACGTATCACTCCGGACAGGCGGAGCTCGCAGAGCTCTTCACGCATTGCGGCGAGAAGTGGACGCCGTTCTTGAACAAGCTACGAGAGCTGGAGAAGCGCGATTTCGCCGAGAGGCAAATGAAGGACGTCGGCTCCGTGATCGCTGAGCTCGCGAAAGAGCCGTGCGACTGAGCCCCTCCGATTGAAAGCTGCGCGTTCGGCATAGCGCGCCAAGAGCTCTGTCTGACGCGCGTTACTTGCGGCGACGCGAGCGAAGAACGAGCGCGAGAGGAATGAGTCCGTAGAGGCCGAGCGCGTAGCCCGACGTGAGTGGGATTCCGCCCGCCGAACAGTCGATTCCGCCACCCTGCGCCGTATTGCCGTCGATGGGGCCGCACGCTGCGAGGTCCGCGTCGGGTTCTCCCGCATCGGCGCGAGCTGCAGCGTCGACACTCACACCGCCATCTGCCGCTTGAGCGAAGGCGAACGCCGAGGAAAGAATGAGAGCAGCGGCGATTAGGAAAGAAGAAGTGCGTCGCATGAAGACCCTTAGCTTAACCCAGAATGGCCTCTGCGAGCCACCTCATTTGCCCACACGGGATTACCCGAGAAGCCGGCGTAACTAGACTGCATTTTACGAGTCCCCCCCAATCATGGAACGACACCGCGACGTTTATTTCGCCGCGTGCTTTTCGATGCGAGAGCATCCGACCCGCGCGCATTCCCGCCCACGCGAGCGTCTACTCGCGCCCTTTGATTCCGTAGCGCGAGATGAGCTTACCGAGATAGCTGCGGTCGAGACCCGAAATGCGCGCCGCCGCCGATTGATTGCCGGCAGCTTTCTTGAGGAGCTGCGGAAAGTAGGCGCGGTGAAAACGCTCGATGACTTCGTCCTTGAGGACGGCGTAGGGCTTCTCGATATTGAGAGCCTCCTCGCGCTCCAGCTGCGCGCGCACGCCGCGCTCCGGCTCGTTGGGAAGATGCCCGAGGACGGCGAAGGCTTGCATCGCATTGCGTAGCTCACGAACGTTGCCAGCCCACGAGCGACCCCGAAGGGACGCGACGACCTCGGTCGGAAGCTCGGCGATCCCGGTGAGACGTGCGAAGTGCGCGGCGAGAATTCGCACGTCGTCGCCGCGGCTACGCAGCGCAGGGACCTCGACCTTGATGACGGCAAGGCGATAGTAGAGATCTTCGCGGAACGTCCCTTCTTCGACCGACCGCAAGAGATCGCGATTGGTCGCGGCGATGATGCGCACGTCGACCTTGCGCGATTGGTCGGAGCCGACGGGGCGCACTTCTCCGTATTCGATGGCTCGGAGCAAGTTTGGTTGAACGTCGAGCGGGAGCTCGCCGATTTCGTCGAGAAAGAGCGTTCCTCCGTCGGCGCTTTCGAAGGCGCCGAGACGGTTGTCGAGCGCGCCCGTGTAGGCGCCCTTCTTGTGACCGAAGAGCTCTGCTGCAACGAGCTCCTTCGCGATCGCGCCGCAGTTGATCGTGACGAGCGGTCCGCGCACGCCCGAGCCTTCGTGAAGCGCACGCGCGACGAGCTCTTTGCCGACCCCGGACTCGCCGGTGACGAGCACGTTTACGCGTGAGGCTTCGATGCGCGCGAGCGTGTAGAAGAGCTCGCGCATCGGGACAGATGCGCCGATCATGCCGCGATACGATTCGCTCTCGTAGACGCCCGTGCCGACGGAGGCGGCGTCTACGTCGATGACGATTTGCGCATTTCCGAGCTGCAGATGCGCACCGAGGACGACCACCATGCGCTCGATGCGCTGTCCCGCGAACGACGTACCGTTCGTGCTCTCGAGATCGAGCACGGCGACGCCGTTTTCGACGAGGCGAAGCTCGGCATGTCGCCTCGAGACGGACGGATCATCGATGACGACATCGCAGGCGTTGCTCGATCCAATCGTGCACGGCTCGGCCGTCAGACGGAAGACTTGTTCCTTCGCGTTGGCGCGCAACGCCGGCTTCGAGGGAGTTCCCGTCGACGAATTGATCACGCGCACGATGGCGCCGAGACGCGGGGCGCGTTCACGCGGCAACGTCACCGTCTGCGATTCGAACTGCAATTTGTCTCCCCCCTTGCTCATTTCTATTTCGCGTATGGATTCGATGGTGCCCGCGTCGGAGCGACGACGGTCGCGCTCGCAGAAGGCGTTGGTGGTGGTGTCTGCCGCGGAGCCTGCGTTGCGGACGGAGCCTGCAGCGGTTGCGACGTTTGTGAAGGCGGCGGCGAGACGATCGGCGTTCCGACTTGGGTGGCGACAGGAGCGATGTTCTGGGGACGCGCCGGATCGTGGTGAGCCGGATTCTTCGTATCGCGAGGCGCGGGATCATGCGCTTCCACGCTGCTTGCGGTCGGAACGCTGGCCGAAGAAGGCGTGGGCTTCACGTCGACGGGGGCGGACACTGTCGTCGGCGCAGAAGACGACACGTTAGCGGGTGCCGCCTCTTTCTGCGGCGAGCTGTCGTCGCGCACGAGCCTGACGACGAGTCCGATGATCGCGAGCACCAACAACCCAACGAGCGACAGCGCGATCTGATTGCGCCGCGCACGCGTTCGCTGACTCGCCGGAAACGCCGCGCCCGAAGAGTGCGCCGGCATCAATCCACTCGATGCGGGCATTCCGTTCGAGGTCGCCGATGGAGAACGGACGAGCCCAAATGGTAGCGACATCGTGTGCTCGCTAGAGCCATCTTTGTCCGTCTCGGTGGGCGATACCCGTCCTGACTTCACCGCGCCCTCGAGCTCGCTCGACGAAGCTTCGAGCGCGGGAGTCGCCGGATCTCTTTTGCCTTCGGGGCTCGACGCGGGACTGAGGTTCATCGTGCCGCCGCGCTCCGACGACCGCGGCCCTTCGTCTTCCGCTTCTTCGTTTGAAGGCGGCGGAACCGAATTTTGCATCCACGATCGCTGCTTCTCGAGTTGGTCGTGTGCGAGCTTTTGCACGTAAGCGCCGAGCTCTGCACGAACGGCGAAGAGCCCAGCAGCTCGAGCCGCGGTCGAGAGAGCCGAAGCGAATTCGCGCGACGATTGATAGCGCTCGTCGGGATCGCGTGCGAGCGACTTCAGAATCACCGCGTCGATGGCGGGTGGCACTTCGGGGGTGAGGGAGGAGGGCGGCGCGATCGGCATCGTGCGCACCTTCTCGATCGTCTCGATGTCCGTCTGTCCGCGAAAAAGGCGTTGATGCGTGAGCGACTCCCACGCGACGACCCCGAGACCGAACACGTCGCCGAGCGACGAGGTCTTTCCCGTCGTGATGTACTCCGGCGCCATGTAGCCGGGCTTTCCTCGGAGGAGTCCACTCGACGTCTTCATGAGATCGGCGTGCTTGGCGACGCCGAAGTCGGTGAGGCGCGCGACGCCATCGGCACCGACCAAAATGTTTTGCGGAGAGACGTCTCGGTGAACGACGCCCATCGGCGTGCCATCCGGATTTTCGAGACTGTGGATCGCGTCGAGCGCTTCGCACGTATCGAGCACGATGCTCGTCGCGAAGGAAGGGTTCGGCGGCTGCGTCGAAGAGAGAAGATGCGAGAGCGGCGCGCCTTCGACGTAGTCCATGATGAGAAGGATGTCGCCGTTGACCTCTTCGACGTCGTTCACCGCGACGACGTTCGGATGATGAAGCTGCGAGGCGAGACGTGCTTCGGCGATCAACATCTCGCGGAAGGTCGGATCCTCGAGGAGGTGCGGATGCGCGCGTTTGATTGCGACGAAGCGCCGAAAGCCCTGCGCGCCCTTTGCGCGACCGAGGTAGACGGTTCCCATACCGCCGCTGGCGATCTTTCCGAGCAGTCGATAGCGCGACTCGGTCTGTTGGTTTTTGCGAACGAGCTCGACGGCGCGCTCGATCGCCTTTAGGAGCTCCTCGGAGCGCACGGGTTTGCGTAGGAACTGAAGGGCGCCGTGCTCCATCGCGCGAAGAACATTTTCGACGCTGGGCTCACCCGAGATCATGATCGCCGGGATCTGCGGAAACTCCGTGCGAAGCGCGGCGAGAAGATCGACGCCGGACATCCCGGGCAGATGCACGTCGCTGACGACGACGTTGAACACTTCGACCCTCAAACGATCGAGCGCGACCTCTGCTTTCGTGACGAGGTCGACGCGGTATCCCGCGCGACGCACGAGGGCGCTCACCGACCGACCGATGATGGGGTCGTCTTCTACGAGAAGTACGTGCGCCGGCTCGTCGCCGATGGTCGTCGATCGACCCTTCAGAGAGCTCGCGGTCGCCAAGGAACCTTCCATTCCGCCGCGGCAGCACGGCGCTCTGCTGGTTTCGCCCCCCCGTTCCAATCCGTTGCAAAAATGCCGAGGACTGCCGTCGTTACGGCTGCTGCGAGCGTCACGCCGAGAAGAACGTTGGTGCGTGTCTCTGCGCTCGCGCCGCGATCGGAGAGCCCTGCGTCTTCGCGATGAGTCTGAAAGTCAGAGTGAAGATTGCTCGTGTCGATTCCGGAGGCGACCGTCACGCCACCAAGAACGGTCGTCACTCCCAAAGCCGCAAAGAAAACTGCAGGAGGTAGTCCTTTTCGTGACGACGGTTCCGTGGCGGGCGGAGGTGCAGAGTCGATTCCGCGAACGACCTCGAGCACGCGCGACGGAGTGACGTTGATGAGAGATCCGCCGCGCACTTCGACGGAGAGGTGCTCGCGTGCGCCTCTGAACGTGATGTCGACGACGTGGAAGCCGACCTTGAAGTACGCTGGTTTTCCCGTTTCGACGGGAGAGCCGTCGACGAGCCCTTCGCAGTCGGTGGGACCACCACATTGCACGGCGAGTCTTCCGACTTTCGTGTCGAGTGTTCCGTGACCGCGCCTTGCGGCTTCCGTCATTCCACGCGCCTCTGCGCGTTCGACGAGCTGCATACCGATGACGGGGTCGTCGGCGCTGATCGCCGTTGCGATCGCGAGCTCGAGAACTTGCGGCGATGGCGCGAGATCATCGGCCTTCACGAAGTGCGGCAGCGCTTCTTTGAACGACTTCTGGTCGTAAGCGGATGCACCGAGATCGTATTCCGCACGCGCATCTGCGAGCGCATCGTCTGCGCGCGCAACTCGAGAACAAAACAAAAGTCCAAGAGCCAGAGTGGCCCCCCCACTGAACCTCATAGATGGATAATATGCGTCGTGCTGTTCGGCATGGTACAAGTATTTGGACTTCCAATTGTGGGAGGGGTGGGGCGTGGCTTTCGTGACTCCAGTCACGACACTTGAGGGGGCGGCGCTCTTGCGCGCGCTGAATACGGACTGAAAATGACCGCATTTAAAAGGCGAATTCGCGTCTTCGGGTTCTTTCTTTCGCTCGGCGTGGCGTGCAACTACGACTGGGCGACGCTCGAAGAGCCGGCCGATAGCGGTGCGCAAGATGCGCCGCACGACACGACGATCGACAGCGATGAGGCAGACGTTTCCGAGGCCAGCGTCGATGTAGGCGTCGACGCTCCAGATGCTCCGGACTCGGATGCGAGTGATGGATCGGTGAGCGACGCGGATGCGGCGAAGCTCGACGCGGAGACGGGGATTGTCGATGCGGGCCCAGATGTCGACGCAGGGCTTCAGATCGTTTGTTCGCTGAATCCAGCGCGTCCCTGTCCTTCAGGAATGTACTGCGATTATCCCGCCGATTCGTGCGGCGGCGGCACGTCGAGCGGCGTCTGCGCGTTGAAGCCGACGAGCTGCAGCGGAGCACCTCCCGAACAGGTTTGCGCATGCGACGGACAGGTCCGCGCGTCGCGATGTCAAAACTACCTGGTAGGGGCCGACAATTCGAGCGTCGGCGGTTGCGCCCCTCCTCTGAATACGTTCGCTTGTGGGCCGACCTTCTGCGTGAAGGGGTCGCAAACTTGTTACCGAAAAGGGGCCGCTGGCGGGGGCTACGACTATTCGTGCTACAGCGCCTGCAGTAGCTGCGCGTCCTGCCTATTGAATGGATTGCTATGCCTCGTGGGCGGTGGCTCATGCGATCAGACGTCGGGCAATCCGATTTACACTTGTCCGTAGCAATTCGGTGCGTGCATCATGCACATGTTTACGGCGAGCCTAAGCATCCCCCGCAGCCGACGAACGCTTCCTTCGCGCTGCTAGCAGGCTGCAGACTCTTCTCCGCAAAGTGAGGATTCAAGTCCTCCGCGCTGAGTGCGGCGAACCCGAGAAAATGATTTTGCAGGTCGTGCGCACCCGCGCGATCTCCCGCGAAATTCCGCAAAATTGCGTGCTCGCGCTTTTCTGCCTCGCGCGCTGAAAAAGTGCGCCGTTCTTCGCCGGCTGCATGGACCGGGGGTTGCAATTCATCTGGTCGACCGCAGTGACGAGCCGACGTCGCAGCGGAACCTGTGATTCGGCATCGAGGAGACCAGCATGAAACCAATTTTCTTCATCACGACCGCCGCCATCGCTGCCATGTCTCTCACGACGAGCACCCCTAGCTCGGCGATTGGCATCGGGCTCTGTCTCAGTCTCGACGGCTCTTGTTCCGTCGAAGCGAATCCTTCGTGCAACGCCGACAAAGACTGCGGTCTTCCTCTTCTCACGACATGCGACACCGCACGTCATCGATGTGTAATTCCATGTCTTGGAGATCTCCTCGGCACGAGCAACGCCGCCACGAAGTGCGCTGACTCTCTTCGCCCCTCCTGTAACGCAGGACACTGCGTCGAGTGCGCGATCGGTGATCACCATCTCTGCGACGGAAACGCCGCGAAGCCCGCCTGTCTCGTCGATCTCGGCATTTGCGGATGCACAGCGGACGGCGATTGCGGCTCGGGGAAGACGTGCAACACGACGACGCACCTCTGCATCGGGGCGTCGGTCGGCGGCATCGATGTCGGCGTCGACCTCGGTGGCGGCAGTTCCGGCGGCAGTGGCGGCGGCAGCACTGGCGGTGGTACGGGCGTGGGCGTTGGAGTCGGCATCGGAACGGGCGGCAATTCGAGCAGCGGATCGACCGTCGACCTCGACGTGGGACTTCAAACCGGAAATGGCGGTCTCGGCGCGACGGTCGGCGCGGACGCGAAGGTCGGGCTCGGCAACGCGAACGTCGACGTGAATGCAGGCGTGAACGTGGGCCTCGATACGAGCGGGCTCGGCAATGGATCTGGCGGAGGTTCGGGAGGTGGCGCGGGCGGCGGTTCAGGTGGCGGCGACAATGGCGGCGTCGCGAACGTCGTCATCGGTGGAGGCGGCCGCGATATTCCGACGCCGTACTTCGAGATCGGTGGAGGTGCGGGCTCCAGCGACGAAGGGAACGGCGCCAGTCGCAATCCGGACGACGGAACGATCATCGAGGATGGCTCGGATGGCGGCGGTCTTGCCGGCGGCGGTTGCAGCGTCACCTCGGCACCTTCGAAAGGT
>JAHFDV010000609.1 GCA_023248815.1 Myxococcales bacterium | reverse complement strand
AACGCCGTCCGCAAGAGCTCATCTGCGTCGACATCAAGGGCAGAAGCTACTGCCACGAAAGCCAGGATACCGAAGTTTATGTTGCCCGCCTCAACACGCTGAACTTGGCGCAGCTCCAGGCCTGCAGCCTCAGCAAGCTGCGCTTGAGTGAGCCCACGTGACTCCCTGGCGAGCCTGACATTGGTCGCAACTGTCCGAAGCGTATCGGAGGGTTGCGAGACCGGCATTCATGACGGCTACCGAACTGCCTGATCGCCTAAAACGACATATCTGTCGTATAATCGTTCGACGGGATGAAACCGGGGGGGCGGATGCAATTGGAACTGAGCGATCCTAAGTTGCCTGCACTCTGGCGCGCATCGCTGCGCGCCACACTCGCCGGCGTCGCTGCACGTCGAGTTCGATTCTTCTTCGCGATCTACGCCTGCGCCGTAACCGCCTGTCACTCAAACGTCGCCGAGAACGTGGAGTTTCCGAAACGCCTCGCTACGTGCACGACAGTCGCTTTCTGCAGAGCACTGATAGACAGCGCAGAAGAGGATGTGCGGCATTGCGACGACAAGAAGGTCTACACGGTGGTTCAAAAACCATCAGAGACCCACCTCACTTGCGCGGACGCAGAGGAGAACCGCTCGCGCTTGAAGGCTCGCCTTGCGATCGTCGAGAAGGACGAGGCGCAGGCACGTGCAACCGAGGATGAGGAGCGCCGACAGCAAAGAGATTTGCAGCTCGATAAGCAGCGACAAGCTGTCCAGTCGCGCATCCGAGATGCCGAGCAAGAGCCACACTTACGCCTGCTCAGCCTTTGCGAAAAGAACGCTGAGCTACGGAGCTCACGTGCCCGACACCTCGAAATGATCGCAAATCACCCCGACGCATTCGTGCGTCGCGAATGTAAAGCGCAGACCGAGAGACGCATCATTGCGGCCGAATGCAAGGATGCCAACGGATTCTCGCGCCCTTGCCAGAAGAGCGTTGCTGGTGAGGTCACGGGCTACACATGTTCGCCTTCTCTCGACCAAGAGCTCGTCCATCTTGGACTCTACGAGCTTGGCATGGAGGAGTATCCGTACGAGGAAGAGCGGCGTGTCGCACCCGACGACACAGCGTGCGCGGCTGCGAAGATGCAATTGAAGAGGCTTCAATTCAATGGAGGTAGCGGCAATTGAAACGGCGGGTGATCTTTTTCGCGGGTGCGGGCCTTCTGCTTGCGGCGGTCGGGATTGGGGGATGGACTCACTGGGTGCGCTCGCCCCGTTATTCGCTTCTACGGCTCGCGGAGGCGGTGGAAGGTCGCAACCGCTACGAGATGGAGCGCTACGTCGACTTAGATGCGCTCATCGAATCGTTCACATCGGCCCTCGCAGCGGACAACGCCATCGGGTTAGCCCTCCTGCCGAGCTTGACCGCTGGCGTGCGTCAGGAGGTCTCTCACGCGGTCGAAGACGGCACCTTCAGTAGCGACTCCCGAGTTGGTCAGGCCGCTGGCGATTTCCTTCGGGACATGAATAAAATCGATCCGGAGCGAACGGGGCCGAACGCGTACTTCGGTTTTCCGGTGCGCACGAAGGGCGGAGCGACCTTCTCGTTGAAGTTCCACATGGTGCAGCATCCGGACGGGTATTGGCGCCTCGACCGGGCAACCAACGTGAAGGACCTGCTCGCGCTCGAAGCGAGCGAGGAGAAGACTCGCATCGCCGCACTGAAAGCGGCTGCCAAGGACGAGATCGCAAAGCTCGAAGTCGTCGCCAAATTGCACACCGCGCTGGGGTCGGGCTCCGACCGGACAAACCTCTTTCAGGTTCGCTTCAAGAACAACGCGGAGAAGCCGCTCTTGAAGATCCGTGGTCAGCTTCGAAATCGCAAGACCGGCTTCGAGCAGCCGATCGACTCGGAGCTCCACTTAGCCGCAGGCGCGATCGAGAACATGAAGTGGGGTTTCGACGTGAATCCACTTGAGCCCGAAAGCACGCGGATGTTCGCAATGGGCGAAACGGACCAGTTCGAAGTCAACGTGACGTGGATAAACTTCGCCGACGGCACGATCGTCGACCCGTCGTCCGTGAAGTAGCGCAATCGCGGCGAAGACAACCATCGGCTGACAACGAGAAGGCACTCGCGCGAAAGCTCGTCCGAAATTCTAACTCGGTACTCATAAAGGTATTTCTCCAAACCGCTTAGGAGTCCGAGTTAGATTGCGCGCCGTCTAGAAGGTCCGTAACGGAACAGAGTCTTTCTGACGAGCGGATGAGAAATCCAGGCTCGCGGCGGTCTGAAGTGGGCATATAGGTCCCTGTGTAACTGCGATCCTCCTGCCCATCTCGCCCCCTCACGCGCACGATTGGTGCGCGCGGAGTCCCGCCACTCCGACATCCCTGTTTCTTTGGGGGCTTCCCCGCCCCCAAAGAAACTCAAGGGTACGCAAACATCTCTCATGTCAAAGCGACTACGAGATGCATCGCAGTTGTATTCGGAGCACAAGCTATCAGGAGCGTCCGAGCTTCAACAGCTCAGCGAAGCCGTAGGCAAGTGCGCGCTACGCAAATGCTACGCGCAGGATTACGGGGCGCGGCGGTGCGAGCGCAGATGTTGTCCAAGCTGCGAAGTTCGAAAGTGCAAGCGCTTCTGCCGCCGCATCCGGCTATGGATGCGCGAACTCGACGCGAGCGCGCGCCTGATGATCTTGACCGTAACGCTCGGGCACGATGACATCCGCGAAGGACACGCAGCGCTTGTGAAAGCATTTGAAGGCGTACAAAAAATGCGCGCCTGGAAGGACAACGTGTTGCGGGGACACGGACAGGTCGAGATTCTTCGCGCCCAGGGCGGCATGCGCCGATGGAACGTGCACGCGCACTTGCTGGTGGAGGTGACGCCCAAGCTCACCTCAGCGAGCGTGAATCGACTTTGGAGAAAGCAGGTTGCGAATGCAGGCCTGGCCGGCAGAGCACATGTTCGAGCCGCGACGCGCGATTTTGAGCCGGGAAAGCACGGCGGCGATTTCAACGTCGCGGCGTACTACGTGTCGAAGAATTTCCGACGAGAGTGGTTCGGTATGTCATCGCTGGATCTCGCAGAAGTCACGCTCGCAACGCGTGGTCTCAGGTTAAGGAAAAGCTTTGGGGACAAGCTTCCCACTCCTGCTCGAGAGGCCAAGCGAGAGACCGTCGCGGGATCCGCTTGGCGAACAGAGTTAGATGAAATCTTTCCGCGGCATCTCCAGCGGTAAAAAAAGCGGTCGGAGTTTGTCCGCGCGCGAGGGGCGTGCTTCGTAACCGTCCGACGAACGCCGTCGTGACGAACGAGGCTCACTGCTCGTTGCGAGCAGCCGCCCACGCGCCAGGAAGAAGCGCATCGAGATCCTTCGCTGGATGATCCTGGACGCGC
>JAHFDV010000608.1 GCA_023248815.1 Myxococcales bacterium | reverse complement strand
CGCCATGTACCTTTTTCGAGAACGAGGCGGACCTCTTCGCCCGTGGTCGTCGTGGCGACGGCCGTGACGATGGCATCGTGTGCCGGGCGGCGCAGAGAACGACCGATGTCACGCACCTCGTCGGGGTGCTCTTTGGCGAGTCGCAGGAACGATTCTCTCGAGAGGCCGCGACGCGCTTCTTCGCTGAGCATGCGGTACGCGTCTTCGGCGCGGCCGTCTTCGAGCGCCTCTCCGTATGCGCGCAGGACCGACTCCGGATCTTTCCCGCGCGCTCCCGAACAGCCGCCGAGCATTGCGCTGGTTGCCATCAACATGAGAGCGCCAACGAGGGGCGATCCTTTCCGCAGCATCGGTTCTCGGTATAGCAGGAAGATGCCTGACGCCGCCATCGCGGCGTAGTAAGCTCGGCGCACCGATGGAAAACGAGCTCCTTCCCATTTTACCGCTACGAAATAGCGTCGTCTTCCCAGCGAGCATGGTGCCGATCAATGTCGGTCGCACGCGATCCGTGAGACTCGTCGAAGAGCTCATGCGTTCCGAGCGTCGCGTGATCGGCGTCTTCAGCCAGCGCTCCGCTGACATCGATGATCCTTCGTTCGACGATCTCTTCAAGGTCGGAACGCTCGCGCGCATCATCAAGATCATCCGCCTCGGTCCCGGGAACTACTCCGTCGTGCTCCAAGGCATCGCGCGCCTCGCGACCAAGGGCGAGCACGTCGACGAACCGTTCTTCAAGTCCAAGGTCGAGCGCCTCGTCGAGAAAGAGGGAATCGGTCCATCGTTCGATCTCTCCGTCGACGAGTTGCGCGCATCGCTTCGCGAGCTCATTCAGTCGGCACCGAACCTCTCGCGCGAGCTCATCTCGAGTGTCGAGAACGTGCGCGAAGGCGCGGCCCTCGCCGATTCCGTTGCCGCCAATTTGAGTGGTGAGCTCCTGGATCTTGGCGAAAAGCAGCAGATCCTCGAGATGGTCGATGTCTCTGCGCGCGTGACGCACGTTCACGGCGAAGTGAAACGCCTGCTCGATGTGTTCCGCATGCGCAAAGAAGTGACCGCGATGGTCGCGAGCGAAGGGAAGACGCAGCGCGAAGAAGTGCTTCGTCAGCAGATGCGCACCATCAAAGAAGAGCTCGGTGAAGGCGAGTCCGACGACGAGCTCGAGCAACTCCGAGAAAAAGTGCGTCGCGCCGAGATGCCGGAAGACGCGCTCAAGATTGCGAAAAAGCAGCTGGGGCGTCTCTCGGGAATGCAGCCGCAGTCGGCCGAGTACAACGTCACGCGCACCTATGTCGAATGGCTCGCAGACCTTCCGTGGTCGAAGACGACGCCCGACAAAATCGACGTCCTCGAGGTGAAGCGCTGCCTCGACGAAGACCACTACGGCCTCGAGAAGGTGAAGAAGCGCATCGTCGAGTACATGGCCGTGCGCAAGCTGCGGGCCGACAAGAAGGGCCCCATCCTTTGCTTCATCGGACCGCCCGGCGTCGGTAAGACCTCCCTCGGGCGATCGATCGCGCGCGCCATGGGCCGCCGCTATCACCGCATCGCGCTCGGAGGCGTTCGCGACGAGGCGGAGATTCGTGGCCACCGTCGCACGTACGTGGGCGCCTTGCCCGGTCGCATCATTCAAGCGTTGAAGAAGGTCGAAACGAAGAATCCCGTCTTGGTCCTCGACGAGATCGACAAGCTCGGATCGGACGTCCACGGCGATCCATCGGCCGCACTTCTCGAAGTGCTCGACCCCGCGCAGAACGACACGTTCCAAGATCATTACATCGACACCCATTTCGATCTTTCGCAGATCGTCTTCCTCGCGACGGCAAACAACTCGGACACGATTCCAGGGCCGCTCTGGGATCGCCTCGAAGTCATCGAAGTAGCGGGATACACGCGCTCCGAGAAGCGAAACATCGCGACTCAGCACCTCGCGCCGAAGCAACTCTCGTCGCACGGCCTCACGCCCGAGCAGCTCGAGTTCACGGACCAAGGAATCGAGACGCTCATCGACACGTACACGCGCGAAGCGGGTGTGCGTAGCCTCGAGCGTGAGATCGCCGCGGTATGCCGAGCGGTCGCCATGAAGGTCGCCGAGGTGGGCGAGAGCAAGCTGGTCTTGGCCGACAAGGCGTTCGTCGAATCCGTGCTCGGACCACCGCGCTACTCGAAAGAAAACAAGGAAGAGAAGTCGGCGCCGGGCGTGGTGGCAGGCCTCGCCTGGACACCTTCCGGCGGTGACATCCTCTTCATCGAGGCCGAAAAGATGCCCGGCAAGGGCAACGTCCTCGTCACGGGTAACCTAAAGAGCGTGATGCAAGAGTCTGCGCAAGCGGCAGTGTCTTTCGTGCGCAGCCATGCGGCGAGTCTTCAGCTGAGTCCCGAGTTCTTGAAGGACATCGACCTCCACATCCATGTGCCGAAGGGCGGCACTCCTAAGGATGGCCCCAGCGCCGGTGTGACGATGTTCACTGCGGTCGCTTCGCTCTTTCTCAATGCTCCGGTTCGCCGCGACGTCGCGATGACCGGCGAGATTACGCTCCGCGGCAACGTTCTTCCCGTGGGAGGCATCAAGGAGAAGCTTCTCGCAGCGCACCGCGCGGGGATGAAGACCGTGCTCATCCCAAAGCAAAACGAGCGCGATCTCGACGAGCTACCGCCCGATGTCCGCAAGGAGCTCGAAGTGCACTTGATCGGCAAGGTCGATCAGATCCTCCCCCTCGTGCTTCTTCCGCCCGACCACAACTCGCTTCCACCCGAAGCGCCGAGCAGTACGGAGCTGTAAGTGATCACGCGGCGTCGAGGAGTCGCGATTCGCCTCCTCGGCGCGCTGCGTCGGCGCACCGCCCTCATCGTCTCGGGCATCGTGCTGCTGCTCATCGGCTTTCTGCCGCTCTTCAACTCACCAGGTTACGAATACTCGCTTGCGGCGGGGCTCGTTCTGCCCTCGTTCGTCGCGGTCTCGAGTGCGTGGTCGGCGCTGAAGCGCACCGCATTGCCACCCCGTGTCGAAGTCGAGCGGGCGCTGGCGCATGGCGTTCGCTTTGCGGCGCTCGGCTACGCGATCGCGTTCCTCCACGGCCTCCGCAGCGGCTTCTGTGATCTCGCTTCCGGAAGCTTGCATTATGCACTGACTGCAGGAATGGGGTGCCTGCTTGGCTCGCTCGCTGGTGCCACGGCGGGACTCATTGCTAGGGGAACGCGGTTTCGCCGAACGGTCGCGGTGGCTCTCGCGCTCGCGTTGCCGCTCGGGAGCATCGGGGTTTCCCTCTATCGATTCTATTCGTCGCCGATGATCTTCGCTTTCGATCCGTTCGTCGGCTACTTCAGCGGGAGCCTCTACGACACCGTCATCGACGCTGGGCTGCCGCTCTGGACGTATCGCGCAGGAAGCTTGG
>JAHFDV010000607.1 GCA_023248815.1 Myxococcales bacterium | reverse complement strand
AAGCCGTCCGGGACGGTTCCGACGACGAGCGAGTGGTAGCGCGCTACGGCAAAGGGGGAGGGAAGACCTTGAAAGAGACGCGTTCCAGCGTGCTCGATGAGCGATGTCTTGCCGTGGACCGGCGGGCTGACGCGCTCGATGGTCGCCCCGCCGAGATGCGCCAAAATCTGATGACCGAGACAAACGCCGAGAATTGGCGTGACGCCGGCGCGCCGCGCGATGAGTGCCGCCGTTGCCGTCTCTCCGCTCGGATGACCGGGGCCCGGCGAGAGCAGAATGCCATCGCAATCGTCGAACGTCGTCGCACCGAGCTCCGAAGATGGGACGACCGTGACCGTCGCGTCGAGTTGCCGGAGCAGGTCGACGAGATTGAACGTGAAGGAGTCGCGATGGTCGACGACGACGATTTTTGGCATCGCGGGCCCAAGGTATAGCGAGCTCGGCGCGTTCAAGCATGGCTCATCGGAAACGTTGGCAAAGCTGCGGTAACCGCTCAGCTTCGTTGACACTACCTACTGCGCGCGCGTAACGTGGCGGCCCCATGGCGGACGAAAAGAAGCCGAAAATCGATCTCAAGGCGCGTTTGGGTAAGGCCCAGACCGCGACTCCACCTCCCACTGGCGCGGTTCCCCCACCCATTTCCGTTCCGCCGCCTCCGTTTTCGAACCGCCCATCCGGCGCGGCTCCGGGCATTCCAGTCGGTCCGACGCCCTTCACGTCGGTTCCACCCCTCGACCCATCGAATCCGCTCTCTGCGGCGATCTCGGGCGCAGCCTTCCGTACAGCCGCTCCGCAAGCACCGCCGCAGCCGATGCGCATCGAAGTCGATGACTCACAAATCAAGGCCGCGCGTTCGAGCGGCTTCAAGACCGGCGCCATCGTCGGTGGCGTTGCGGCTGTGGTCTTCGCAGGCATCGGCTTCATCGCGGGCGGTTCCAACGCCCTGAAGCAGGGTCGTGCTGAGACGGTCTCGGGCGCCAAAGTGCTCGCAGGTCAGCTCGACGAAGCCACCGGCAAGATGAAGAAGATGTCCGATGCGCTCGAAGCAGGAACAGCGAGCCTCAAGGCTGGCAAATTCCCAGACACGCTCGTCGAGGAGCTCGGCACCAACGTCAACTTCGGCGGCAATGAGCTCGCCGTCGTGCGTGTGGCCTTCCCGGCCGACGTGACGACCGGACTCTTCGACGTCATCACGAGCGTGCAGTCTTTGAACGACAAGCGCATCGCGGTGCAGAGCAAGCTGAACCAGCTGAAGAAGCCCATCACCGAGCAGCTCGCAGCTGCGGCGGGTGGCAAGCGCTCGATCACGCACGCCGTCGTTCTCGGCGAGCGCGATGGCTCGCAGAACTTCTTCGCGCAAATCGTCGCGATGAATCCGCCGCTGACGGTCACGCCTCCCAACGTCTCGCTCCCCGACGACTTCAACGTCTCGTCGACGCGCGGCGCTGCGAAGTTGCCCCGCTACAAGGGCGGAGAGCTTTCCGAGAAGAAGGTCGGCGCGATGTACATCAGCCCAGAAACCTTCAAGGCGGCATGCCCGAGCGAGCAAGCGCAAGCGCAAGCACAGCTCGTCAGCATCCTCGGCCAGATCTATCGCGATCTCAAAGGCGAGAAGGGTGGCGGCGGAGACGTCATCACCGAAGGCAAGACGGGCCTCATCGAGAAAGCGGAAGCGCTCTCGAAGGGACTCAAAGAGAAGGTCAAGTAAGCCTCTCTCACTGAATGAAAAGAGCCTCGGTCCAATGGACGGAGGCTCTTCTCTTTTTTGTAGCTTTCTCCGATCCCGGCGAACGAAGGTTCGCAAAAACCATCGCTCTCCAACCCTGCGAACGAAGGTTCGCAAAACCCATCGCTCTCCAACCCTGCGAACGAAGGTTCGCAAAACCCATCGCTCTCCAACCCTGCGAACGAAGGTTCGCAAAAACAAACACAGGTAAAGCCGAACACACGTCGCACCAAAGAGCGCATTTCCGTCCGGCCTCAAACGTTAGTGGGCCGGCGAAAATGCGCCGGTGCTACACGTTCGGCTCTTACAAGCTTGCGGACCAGGGGCGTTGCGAGAGCTTCGGAGTTGTAAGATACAACTGAAGCGCGACGGGGCCCTTGGCGCCTTGCCAGTAGTCGACGCGGATCGAGTGCGTCGCTGCCGTCAGGGGAACATCGGCCACGGCACTTCTGATCGTGTGAGCGCCGTCGTTCGAGATGACGAGCTTGTCGTCAATGTAGAGCGCGGAGCCGTCGTCGGATGCGAGCGTGAACTTGAACGTGTCGGCGTTGGAGACGACGAACCAACCTTCGTAACGAATCGCGAACCAGTCGGTCTTCGTCGAGATGCCGGGGAAGCCGTCGTCGAAGGAGCGCGAGGGAACGTTGAGCGACGTCGTGTAGAAGTAGCCGAGCGCCGCGAGTTTCGAAAAGTCAGGGAGCTGCGTCGTGCCTTCGGGAATCGCGTAGACGATGCCTCGGAGCGAGCCAGGAACGGCCTGGTCGTTTCCGAACGTCGCCGACCCCTTGATGACGGCAACATTCGTTGCGGCGGGAGTCGTCGTCGTCGGAGCGGTCGTGGGCACAGGTGTCGCCGTCGGGGTCGTGGTCGGCGTCGTCCCCGGCGAAGTGTTTGCGATGGGCGTGTTCGGAGAGATCGTCGACGCTGGGCGCGGCGCGGCGGCGACAGGTTGGGTGCCCGTGCCGGTAGTCGGGCGCGGCGACGCGACGACATTCGCGTTCTGCGGAGGAACGGGCGCGGGAACGCTCGAGCCCGACCACGTGGAGATCGTCGGCGTGCGATATTCCACTTGGCAGGCGCTAACGAGAGCGCCTGTGACGCACGCTCCTATCAGCAAGCCATGGGCGCGTGAAGGAAGAGAAAGAGACGAAGAGACGGTTGGTTTTCGCAAGCTCATGGCGGCTCGATTTCGTACGGAGAGGTTCGTGCGGTTAGTTCGTCGGAAAGATGGACGGAGATCGTTCGATCTCTATTCGATCCGTCCCGCATCTATACAGGCTCTCGAAGGCGCAAGAAAAGCCCTGATTTCTGCCATCGCCGACTACGCTTCAGTCGAAATCTTCGATTTTCCAAGCACCGTGCTCACGAAGAAGAAGAACGGTGGCGGCTCCATAGGGGAATGTCGCGCGGTCGCCCGCCTCTTCGATCGAGCTGAGGGGGAGCGCAGCTTTGAGGGCGCTCAGTACCTGACCCATATGCTCTTTTTCTGGGCCTTCCCACGCTTCCTCGAGAACCTTCGCGTCGAGGCCGTCGCGATGGGCGTCCGTGACGTAACGAACGAGAACGTCGTAACGCTTGTGCTCGAGCGCGCGAACGAATCCTTCGAGTGCGCGGCGCGGAGTGTCTTGTGCGTAGAGGTCAATCGCGGATCGATCGACGCGCCATGT
>JAHFDV010000202.1 GCA_023248815.1 Myxococcales bacterium | reverse complement strand
GCGAAAAAAGAGGCTCGAGCGCCGCGACCTCGGTCGCTAGCTGCTCGAGGTTGTCGAGAACTAGAAGCGAAAGATGGGACGCGCGAACCGCATCTTGGAGCTCCTCCGCTGGAGGAAGCGCGTCGCTCGAGAGCCCGAGAGCAGCTCCGATGGCATGCGTCACGTCTTCGGCCGTACGTGCGTTGGAGCAATCGACGAGACGCCCGCCGGGAACGCGCCGCAAGAGCTCTTTCGCGAGCGCGGTCTTGCCGATGCCGCCGTGGCCAGTGATGACGAGAGGACCAGCCCCTGCCTGAGCGAGCCATCGTTGCAAGGCGGCGAGCTCATCCTCGCGGCCGAAAACCGACGGCGTGCGTGTGCTTTCTTCCTGCATTTCAGAGGAAAAGTACCAGAAGTCGGGCCCGGCGAGCTCAGCCTTCGAGGCGAGCGACGCAGTCCAAGAAATAGCCCTCGTCATCGCGAGCGAGGGCCGCGCCGAGAAGGTTTTTGCGCAGCAGCGAGATCGTCACGTAGATCCGATTCCGGCCGTTTCGCGTGAGCTCTCGTTCCGTGGGCCAACCGATCTGAAAGAGATGTTCGATGTCGATGCGCTTGCCGGGCTTTTTGGCCAAGGCAGTGACGATGTTGCGCGCGCTCGGATGCAAGCTGAGGTCGAGAGAACGAGACCCGAACGTTGCGGCTCCCGACTCGGTGACGACGAGCTCTTGAACGATCGTCGGCTCCGTCACCGTGAATCCGAGCTCGTGGAGATCGCGCTCGTAGACCTGAAGGACGAGTCGGACGTCGCCGTTGGATGCGAAATGGCTCGATCCCTGCGGGTTCACGTGCACGAGCTCTTTCAGCGTCCGTTCGATTTGCGCACGCGCTTCGGTCGGTTTCGCGCCGACGCGTAATCGTGCGAGCTCGTATCCGAGAAGAAGCGATCGCACGAAAAACGGCGCGTAGACCTTCTTCTCGGATTCCCGGTAGGCGCGCTCTGCGAACTCATCGGCTGAAGTCATGAGGCCGAGCTGCGCATCGGCCGCGGCGAGAATGGCGAGAGCGAGCGGCCAGAGCGGCGCGGACTCGTCGCGTTCGACGACGCGAAGCGCCGCCGTTTTTGCCCCGAGGGGTGACCTCCGCGCAAGGTTCAAGATCGCCATGCTGACATTGACGCTCGTGAGCTGTAGCCGTCGATTCGTCGCCAGCGCGCGCGCCTCGGCCAGCGCATATTGCTCTTCGGCCTCGTCGAAGCGTCCCGTCGCCGTGTGCGTATCGCCGAGGAGCACACGAAGGTGAGCCTCGCGATCCACGCGCCCCGGAGGAGACGTCAGCGCCGCGCCAATGACGACTTGTGCGGCCGACAACTCTCCCGCATCGATGTGCAGATAGGCGAGGAGCTCCGAGAGCTCGGAGAGCGCTTCGTCGTTCGATTCGCGTCGAGCCAGCGCGAGCCCTCGCTTGGCGTACTCGCGCGCCTCTGCGAGATAGCCCGCCCCGCGCGACGTGTAAGCGAGCCAGATCGTCGCATCACGTTCGAGCGCGACATCCGATTGTTCGCGTGCCAGGTCCAGTGCCGCGAGTGCTCGACCATAGGCGTCCTCGTGTTCACCGCGGTGGACGAGCACGTGTGAGAGGGCGATGAATCCGCGGGCCTGCTCGATCTCCGTAATGCCTTGCAATGCGTTCGCTTGGCGCGCGATCTCGAGGGCCTTGTCGCTCGTCGAAAACGTTCGGAGAACTGCGCAGTGCGCCAGCAGCCAGGCGTGTCTCTGGTGGGAATCCAACGCGCCATAGGCGCTCTTCGCACGTGGCGACTGCAGCGCCGCCAAGTACGGCGCGGAGTGCGCACCACCCAACGCGAGCGCAGAGAGTCCGAGGAGAGCGCGATGAACGAGGTTTGCCTCGGAGGGATCGGCCGTCGGTGATCCGCCAGACATCGCAATCGCCTCCAGATCGGGACGGAGCCGCTCCAACACACGAAGCTCCGCAGGCATCGCTTGCGCGGATGTTCCCGAAGGAAAGGCTGCATCGAGGATCGCGTTGGCGTAGCGCGTGAAGATCTCCGTGCGATCAGGAAGCGCCTCGTACGCGCGTCTTCCGTATTCGCGAACGGGAATGGGAAGGCGAAACGTCGCGGCGTTTTGTACGCTCGAAAAAAGCAGGCTTTGAGCCACCAATTGATCGACGAGCCCTTCGACGACGGAGTCTTCTTTGCCGAGAAGGAGCTCGGCTTCGACGAACGAGAACGCGTTGTTGAAAAGGCTCAAAGCTGCGAGCGCCCAGCGTTGCTCGTCGTTCAAAAGATCCCACGACCAACGAATGCAGGCTTCCATTCGGCTCGCGCCGTCCTTCGTCGACTCACCGCCGCGGAGCTCGAGGATGCCGCGTTCGAGACGCGTTGCCGTCCAGTCGATGCCCATCGTCGCGACTTTCCGTGCCGCGAGCTCGAGCGCGAGTGGGATTCCATCCGTGAGGCGCACGATCTGGCGAAGCTTCGCGCGGTCGTCTTCCGAAATCGTGGTGTCGCCGACGATGTTGCGCCGCGCGAGCAGAATTTTGACCGCAGCGCCGTCTTTGCCGTCATCGCTACTCAGCGGCGCGAGCGCCAAAGAGACGTGGTCTTCCACGTCGAGAAGCACACGTGATGTGAGCGCGACGTGAGACACGAGCGTGAAGTAGGGATCGAGCGCAGCCACCTCCGTCGCGAGCTGCTCGAGATTGTCGAGAACGAGAAGGGACAGCTTGGCGTTGCGAGCGGCCTCCTTCAGTTGTTCGACGGAGGGAAGAGCGTCGCTCGAGAGACCGAGGGAAGCGCCGATCGCCTGCGTGACGTCCTCGGCGGTCCGAGCATTCGAACAATCGACGAGGCGCCCCGCCGGAAACCTTCGCAAGAGCTCTCGCACGAGCGCGGTCTTGCCGATTCCGCCGTGGCCCGTGACGACGAGAGGGCCAGGGCCCTCCGAAGCCAGCCAGCGTTGCATCGCGGCGAGCTCATCCTCGCGACCGAAAAGGGCCGGCGTTCGTTGGGCGTCCTCTCGCATTTATGGAAGCGAAAACTATCAGAACTTCCTAAGGAGGCCCGTGAGCGCGCCAGAATTTGGCGATCGACTCGACGATGAAATAGGTCCTAGACGTGGAGCGCTAGCTCGGGTAGAGAATCGTCTCCGCTTGGGGCGGTAGTTAAGTTGGTTATAACGCCGGCCTGTCACGCCGGAGGCCGCGGGTTCGAGTCCCGTCCGCCCCGCTGGAATGACTCAGAAGCAGTATCCTGAGTCTCAGCAACCCCAAGGTGGGCATCGCGAATGCCCACACGAAGCAAAGAGCCAGAGCCGGAAACGGACTCTGGCTCTTGGCTTTTTGCGTCCTCAGAAGCCGTGTACGGGGGCGATCAGACTGCGAAACGCTTCCACTCGAAGGATGCTTCTGATGTTCTTGCAAGAGCACCCGTGCGTTCGACCCATCTAGTGCGCATCGTTTTCGCGCTGTTGCTCGTCGTTCTCGTGGCGAAGCCCGCGCTCGCTCAGGTCACGACGGAGTACGCAATCGATGCAGGCTGGGTCGGGATTGCCGGCCCCAACGTCGACGCGCTTCGCGATTGGAATGCGCTCCGGGACAGCATGGAGCTCGAGGCCGACAATTGTGCGCTCGCGTGTCGTGCGTTCGAATCGCTAGCACGCGCGACGATCCACGTCTGTCGCTTGAATCTTCCAGAGTGCAACGACGCGCGCGTCGTGTTGCGGCGGCATGCCGCCCGCATCTCCGCGGAGTGCCCCGACTGTCGCGCCGCGATTCTCGAACGCGACGGCAAAGACGAAACGGCGAACCCCGCCTCCTCTTTTCCAGACTCGCTCCACCCTCCGAGCCAAGGGCCCAATGCGTCGAGCCGCACGCAAAGCATCGAGGATCCGCAGCATCTGCCTCAGGGGCAAAGCGAAGCGAACGCGCGCCGTGACCGCAGCGAGCGCGCAGATAAATCGACCCACGTGAGCACCTCGGCAAAGGTCGAAAAGGGTGGGGGATGTGCGGGCTGCAACGTCGGCGTCGAGACCTCGAACCTCGTGCCCTTTGGAGCACTCGGCGTTGCGCTTCTCGCGCTTCGTCGACGCAAGAAGCGATAGGCGCGCGCCCACTTCGAACCGTCCGCCGGCCTCTCACCGCTCCAACGAGCGTGGATAAGACGGCTTTAAGAGCCCTGGATCAAGGGAGCCAGAAATCGCACAAGCTCTCGATAAGTCATCGATAATCTATTTGCGATTTCATACCAAAACCACATTGTGTGACCTTGGCATTCGGCGTGCTTAAAGGAGGCCATGATCGCGCGTCGTGGACTTGGATGGTTGGCAGCGCTCTCGTGCGCCGCGTTCGCGTGCGGTGCGCCCGCGTTCGACCTCGGGGACTATGAAGACGACGAGCCCTCGCTCTATGGAAAAGAAGACGGAGGGGGAGATGCGCAAAAGGACTCGGGTCCAGCAGCGGTCGCGGATACCGGCGCGCCCGTCGATGCTGGCACTGCGCCTGCCACGAATCCGACTTCGACGACGGCGGGCCTCACCGAGCAACAGATCGCGCAAAAGATCGTCGCCAGTAAAAAGATCAAATCGCTACCTTACCCGCCCGACTACTACCCTCAGATCGTCGACATCGCGAACGGCAAGACCGTGCCCAACTGCGGTATCGACATCCGCATTTTGAAGCTCATTTTCAAGCTCACCGAGAAGTTCGACTCGGTCGGCATCAGTGACATCAATCGCAAGTGCACGGGAGTTCTCGTTGGCGCGGGCACCGCAAGCGCGCACTACATCAACGGCGGTGGACACGCGGTCGACTTCTGGCGGCTGAACGGCACGAACTTGAATGGCAGCAATGCCATCGACATCGAGATGCTGAACTACATCGCCAAGTTCATGCCCACGGGGACGCGCGTGGGCCAGGCGAACTGCCGCTCCTCCGCAGGCAAGAGCGTGAATCTCCCTGGAATCACGCAGTTCAGTGACACGTGCAATCATCAGCATGTCGACGTCGGTACGACGAACTCGCCCTTCAAGGACTGACGCGCGACGCAGAAGAGTTCGCTCACGCGAGGCTACGCGCTGGTCGGCCGTGGTCGAAGCGCGAGCAAGTGGCCAAACGTCGGTTCGGGATTTTCCGCTGAATCTCGTCGGTACGCGCCGTGCTCTTCCAACGGAGCATGAATGAACGAGGTCACGGATGGGCGAGCTCCTTGGCATTCGTATGCGCGCTCCTCTTCTTCGGATGTGCAGACCGCGACCGTTCGACCGACGCAGTTTGCCTCCGCGCCGCGGAGATCCTCGAAACCTGCGCGCCCCAGACGCTGATCGTCGGACAACCCATGAGCTTCGACGCTCGTGTGTTTCGTGAACGTTGTGAGACCGACCCCGCGCTCGACTTTTCCGTTGGCTGCGTCGTCGGAAGTGCGAGCGATTGCGCGCAAGCTACGGCGTGCGTGATCGGAAATCAGGCGCGCATGCCCGCACCTGTCGAGCAGCGTCCGGATCCTGATCGCGACGCACCAACGGATCCCGGCGTCTTCGATGCAGGGTTCGACTAGGCTAATGGACGTGGCTGATCGCACGATTCGCGTCCGTCTCGTCAAAGACGAAGAGCATTTTTCGGAAGTGCTCATGGGTTGGGCGCTGACCGCGAAGGTTTCGCTTTGGATCTCGACCGCGAACTTGAAGGAGCTTCATATTCCCGCGCCGATCGGCTCTCGCGCGCGTGCGAAGGGCGCTTATGTCTCCGTGCTGGAGACGCTCACTAGCCTCGTGCGAAGCGGCGTCGAGCTGCGCATCCTGCATGGTGGCATTCCATCTCGACCATTCCGCGCCGAGCTCACGAAGCAAAAGGAATTGAACGTTCCCGGCAAGGTGCTGCGAATGTGTCCGCGCTTGCACATGAAGCTCGTCGTTGCCGACGGCGGGCGCGCGTACGTCGGCAGTGCGAACTTCACGGGCGCTGGCTTCGGCGCGAAAGGGGCAGGGCGGCGAAACTTCGAGCTCGGCGTCGTGACGGATGATCCCAACTTTCTCGACGAGACGCAGGCGCGCTTCGACCGCATCTGGTCGGGCAAAGAATGCGGCAATTGCAGCCTTCGCCGTGTCTGTCCCGAACCGATCGACCTCCTGATCGAAAAACGAAAAGCGAGAAAAGCGCGTGCAAACGCTCCTACCGCCGTTCCTCGCGCCAAGGCCCGAACTTCATTGCGACCGACGGAACGCTGAGTGTAACGTCCGAGGCCGTCCGCAAGAAAGAATCGAAACTTGGCTCGCTCGCTCTATCTCGCTGCTCCCGTCCCTCGTGCCATCGGCGGGTTTCAACAGCACTACCGCAACATCATCGCGGCTCTCGAAGAGCGCGTAGACGTGCTCGAGTTCGGTCGCTACGACGCGCCGATCGCCGATGACCTCCCCGACAACGCGACCATTCTCGCGACGGCCGAGACGCGTGGTGCCTTCGCAGCACGGCTCATTCGCGACTACCTCACGCGCGGCCCCACGGTCTTTCTCATTGGGCACCCGCACCTCCTCCGCGTGCTTGCCGCTGTCCCGCGCAATCCGCGCCACCGATTGCTCCTTTCCTTCGCCGGTACCGACGCGTGGTATCCGCAAGACCGCCTCGCACGCTCAGCGTTCAGACTCGTCGACAGCGCGAACTTCATCGCGCGCTACAACGAGCTCATTTTCAACGCGCACAATCGCGCATCGTTGCCGGAGCACTACACCTCGCAATCGATCTGGTTGCCCGTGCCGGAAGCAGACGAAAAAGTGACGCCGGACCCGGTGCCCACGCGCAAACAGCGTCGCTGCGTCTTCGTCTCGCGCATCATGCGGAGCGATCCTTTGAAGGGCCTCGACACGCTCATCGATGCGATGAGTCTGCTCGGAGACGACTGGGCGCTCGACGCGGTGGGTGGCGGAGACGCGATCGAAGACTATCGTGCACGCGCCGAAGCCAAAGGCTGCGCGCATCGGGTCGAGTTCCACGGACGCGTCTCGAACGAGCGTCGCGCTTCACTCATTTCCGAAGCGGACGTGCTGGCGCTACCCAGCGCCCAAGAGGGCTTTGGAATCGTGTTCTTGGAAGCGATGGTCCGTGGGCGCCCGTGCGTCGGAGCCGCTTCTGGGGCCATTCCCGAGGTGATTCCCGAGAACGCCGGCGAGCTCGCACCTTATGGTAACGCGCCGCGCCTCGCGAAGGCATTGCAGCGCGCGAGCGATCGTTTGCGCAGCGGTGAAATTACGCCCGAGTCGATTCGCGCCGTTTATGAAGAGCGCTACGCGTGGCGCCACTTCCGCGAAGGCTGGCAGAAGTACGTCCGCGCGTTCGTCTGAGCGCGGTCAGGCTTCGACGGGCTCCGCGGCCTTCGCTTCTCGAAGGGCAAGTGCGACATCGGCGTCGACCATCATCTCGACGAGAGGTTGGAAGTCGACCTTGGGCGCGAAGCCGAACGCCTTCTTCGCACGGCTTGCATCGCCGAGGAGGATGTCGACCTCGGAGGGGCGGAGATGGCGTGCGTCGTAGTCCACGTAGTCCTCGAATTTGCGGTCGATTCGCTTGAAGGCGATCTCGAGAAACTCGCGAACGCTGTGCGTCTCGCCCGTCGCAATCACGAAGTCTTCTGGCGTATCGAGCTGCAGCATCTGCCACATCGCTTCGACGTAGTCGCCAGCGTAGCCCCAGTCGCGTTTGGCATCGAGGTTGCCGAGCGCCAAGCGCTTTTGCGTGCCTGCGGCAATGCGACCAACGGCTCGCGTGATCTTGCGCGTCACGAAGTTCTCTCCGCGTCGCGGGCTCTCGTGATTGAAGAGGATCCCATTCACCGCGTACATGCCGTAGGCCTCGCGGTAATTCTGCGTGATGTAAAAGGCGTAGGCTTTCGCCGCGGCATAGGGGCTGCGCGGGTGGAACGGCGTCGTCTCGCGCTGCGGAACCTCGTGAACCTTGCCGTAAAGCTCGGAAGAGGACGCTTGGTAGAGCTTCGCTTTCGGATTCGAGAGTCGCACCGCCTCGAGCAAACGGCCCACGCCGCCGCCCGTCACGTCGAACGTGTATTCCGGCATCTCGAAGCTGACGCGTACGTGGCTCTGCGCCGCGAGGTTGTAGATTTCGTCCGGCATCACGTCGCGAACGACGGTGTGAAGCGACGTTGCATCACCGAGGTCCCCGTAGTGAAGCTTCACGCGCTCACGAATCTGATCGATACGCTCGGTGTTGAAGGTGCTCGCACGGCGCACGAGGCCGTGGACTTCGTAGCCCTTCGTGAGAAGCAGCTCCGCGAGGTACGAACCATCTTGTCCCGTGATTCCGGTGATGAGAGCGCGCTTCATGACGTCGGGTTTTCCTTTTCTTTTCGCAGTTCTGCAAGATCAAAAGCGACGAGACGCCCTACGAGTTCCGCAAAGCCGACCTCGGGCGAAAATCCCGCGGATGCGAGCTTTCGCGCGTCCCCGATGAGGGATGGGATATCGGTCGGACGAAACAGCGATCGGTCGATCTCGACGACCTTCTCGTGGTCGATGCCGAGGATACGTGAGGCCTCGGCGACGATCTCGCGAAGCGAGTGCCCCTCACCCGAAGCGGCGCAATAGTCCGAAGGCTTCGCGGAGAGAGCGACGTGAATCGCGGCACGTGCGAGATCGCGCGCATGCGAAAAATCACGCACGACATCGATGTTCCCGAGGACGAGCTTCTGCTCCATTCCGAGTGCCACCTTGGCGAGGCCGCGGGTGATCTTGCGAAACACGAAATGCGGCGGCCGTCGCTCGGATTCACCTAGGTAGAAGATGATGTTCGAGGCAAGCAATCCCTCGCTCTCGCGCGCAATGCGGACGAGCGTGTGCGCCGCAGCCTTGGAGATGCCATAGGGCGAGACCGGTGCGATCGGCGTGGCCTCGTTTTGCGTCGCAGAGTCCGAGAGGCCGAAGATCTCGGCGGAGCTCGCGTGGACGAAATGGGCCTTGGGCATCTGCGCATGCACCGCCTCGAGAAGAGCCGCCGTGACGACGACGTTCTGCTGGAACGTCAGCGCTTTCCGCTTCCAGGACTCGGCGACGCTCGAAAGCGCCGCCAGATGAATCACGGCGTCGAGCGGGCCTGCGCGCTCGAGGAGCGAGGCTGCGTTCGCCGCGTCGAGATCCTCGCCGAGCGCCGGGATTCGCGCGGAAAATGGACCAATCGCGAGCGGTTCATGACCACCTTCGATGAGAAGGTCGATTACGTAAGAGCCGATCTGTCCGCCGGCGCCAGTAACGAGAACGCGTGCCATTTCGCGGCGCGAGCGTAGCACGTCTCCCGTCCCGTCGAAGCTAGTGCACCGCCGTCGTGTTGCAGTCAATCCTCACGGGCCTGCGATCCGACATCCGCTGCGTTGCCTCTCCTCGAAATACTCGAGTATTCGTCGTCGACGCGCCTTGCGCCTGCGGCCGCCGACTCCGCGATCCCTTGAGTGCACCTCAACGGCGGTGCACTAGCCGACGTGCTAGACTTTCGGCATGCGCCCCGAGATGCCGTCTTCTTTCGGGCGTCTTCGCGCAAGCTTGAAGTGGGGGCTCGTCGATCGCGTCGTTCCCGGTCGCTATTTCGTCGCACGCGGAAATCGCTCGAAGAAGGCGATTGCGTTGACCTTCGACGATGGTCCGAGCGATCTCACCGAGAAGTTC
>JAHFDV010000606.1 GCA_023248815.1 Myxococcales bacterium | reverse complement strand
CGACGTCGTTACGCGAAGTTCTTGGGCGAGGAAGAGCCGCCCACGACAGCGCAAGCGCTCGTCATCGCCTGGTGCGGAATGCGCGGCCTCGTCACGCTCGCCGGGGCCCTGGCACTCCCCGCCAGCTTCCCTTCCCGCGATCTCGTCGTCCTGTGTGCGCTCGGAGTCGTCCTCGGCACGCTCGTCGTCCAGGGTTTGACGCTCGGGCCTCTCGTGAAATACCTGAACTTCGAGCCCGATCGGTCCTTCGGCAGAGAGCTCTCCGCCGGACGCGTGAAGCTCCTAGACACCGCGCTCACACATCTCGAAGGTCGCGAAGACGCTGCGGCTCGGAGGCTTCGAGAAATGTACCGGGAAGAGCGAGCCTTGACCGACGGCTCCGAGGCGGCGCACGAGCCGAGCGAAACCGACAAGCTGCGCCTCCAAGTTCTAAAGGAGAAACGAAAGGTGCTTGCCGAGATGAGACGCAACGACGAGCTCGGTGACGACGTGTTTCATCGCATCGAAGAAGAGCTCGACTGGGCGGAGCTCGCGGCGACCCCCATCGAAGAAGCCGAGCTCATCGAATCTTGAACGAGGCGACGTGGGGCATCTTGCCACACGACTTTTCGGCGCATCCTCCCTAAACCTAAAACCATGAAACGGTTCTCCCTCGAAGCCCTCGGCGCGTTCGCACTTCTCGGATTACTTGCAAACTGCAACAATCCGGGACAGGTCACGGCTACCCCGGACTCGGATGCGCCCGGTGCGTCCGGAACGACGACTACGCCCGTGGCCGATGCGGCGCTCGAGGCCGCCGTCGTCTCGATTTCGCCGAAGCCACCGCCCGTCGTGACCGACACATTCACGACGCCCATCGGCGAGCTCACCGTCACGCCGATTCATCATGCGAGCCTGCTCTTGCGCGTCGCCGGAAAGGCGATCTACGTCGACCCGGCACTCGCCGAGGCTTCTTACGAAGGACTTCCCCCCGCCGACTTCGTCTTCATCACCGACATCCACGGAGACCACATGGATCCCGCGGGTCTCGCGAAGGTGAAAAAGGAAGGCACGGTGATCGTCGGACCGCACGCCGTGAACGAAAAGGTCCCCGTGAACGTGATCGTCGACAACGGCGGAACCCACGACTTCGGGCTCTTCAACGTCCTTGCCGTTCCAATGTACAACCTCGTGCGCGGTCCCGAAGAAGGCAAGCGCTACCACGACAAGGGACGAGGCAACGGCTACGTCTTCACGTTCGGAAAGCCTGCAGTGAAAGGTGCGACCGATGCGGGCATGATCGCCACACGCTTCTACGTCTCGGGTGACACCGAATGCACACCCGAGATGAAGGCGCTGAAATCGATCGACGTCGCTTTCGTCTGCATGAATCTTCCGTACACGATGACGCCGGGCGAAGCGGCCACGTGCGTCAACGCTTTCAAGCCGAAGGTCGTCTTTCCGTTTCACTATCGCGGCTCGAAACTCGACGAGCTCACGGCGGCGATCAAGCCGGGAGTCGCGATCGACGTGCGAAAACGCGAGTGGTACTGACCCCTACTTCGAGGGAATCGTGCAGGCGCCATCGGGCTCGCAACGTCCCGTCCACTTCAGGCGATTTTTGGCGAACTTCTCGTAGCCGAAGTCCAAGAGCTGCGTAACACCAGGAAGCCGAGTGAGCGCGACGAGCGGGCCAAGACCGACGGCCGAATAGAGCCTGCGAAAGACGTCGACGCCCTCCACCCATGTTCCGTCGGGCAATCGTCCGCGAATTCGGTCGATGAAGTGCGATTGCGTCTTTCCGTAGCTCTCCGCAGAGAAGTCCGCCGCGGCGATATCGGTGAAAAGGATGTGCCCCTCGCGATCACGGCGGCGCAGAAACGCTATCTCTCTCGTGCAGAGCGGACACGCCCCGTCGAAGAACACCTCGATCTCCTGCATTCGTTTACTATGGGGTCGTGAAGGTTTGGAGGCGAGCGCTCCGATGACGCAATCCGATTCGTTGCTCGATCGGCTCGAAATCGATTGCCCGATCATCTCAGCGCCGATGGCCGGAGTGTCGACTCCGGAGATGGCGGCCGCCGTCTCCAACGCGGGCGCGCTCGGATCCATCGCGGTCGGCGCAACGAATGCGGCGGGCGCGGAAAAGATGCTCGCAGACTTTCGAGGGTTGTCGTCGCGTTCGCTCAACGTGAACGTCTTCTGTCATCGCCCCGCGCACGCGAATGTCGAGCGCGAATCTCGTTGGATCGAACGGCTCCGTCCCGAGTTCGAGCGCTTCGGCGCGACGCCCCCTGCGTCGTTGAAGGAGATCTACCGCAGCTTCGTCGAGGACGACGAGATGCTCGAGCTCCTCGTGGCGGCGAAACCAAAGGTCGTGAGCTTCCATTTTGGGTTGCCACCGCTCGATCGCGTCTGCCGCCTCGTCGACGCCGGAATCCTCCTCTTCGGGACTGCGACCAATCTCGTCGAGGCGAAGACACTCGTCGCTGCGGGAGTAAACGCCATCGTTGCTCAGGGAGCCGAGGCGGGCGGACATCGCGGCATGTTCGATCCAGACAGCCCCGACGACACTCTCTCCACGAAGGATCTCACGCAGCTCCTCGTGAGGGAGCTCGACGTGCCCATCATCGCCGCGGGCGGCATGATGACCGGCGGCGACATCGAAGAAGTCCTACGGCTCGGGTCCAGCGCCGCTCAGCTCGGCACGGCCTTCGTCTCCTGCGACGAATCTCTCGCGGACGCGGGATTCAAGAAGGCGCTGCTGAGCTCGTCGGCCGGAAGCACGCTGTTCACGCGCGCGATCTCGGGACGACCGGCTCGATGTATTTCCAATCGTTTTACGTCGGTCGTCGAAGGTGTCTCTCCCGTCGACGTTCCCGACTACCCGATCGCGTACGACCTCGGAAAAGCGCTTCACGCTGCGGCGAAAGCGAAAGATGAGTTCGGATTCGGAGCGCAGTGGTCGGGAACGGGCGGGTCACGAGCCCGCGCGATGCCCGCCGCCAAGCTCGTCGCGACGCTTCGCGAAGAGCTCGCGCAGGCTCGATTTATCGGGGAAAATCCCGCGAGGTCGTGAGAGGCGTCAGAGGCACTTCGCGTAGACGACGTGGAACTCCGCGGAAGCCGCGTCTTGATCGAAACCAAAGACGGTGGGGCGCCCCGCCGTGTCGAACACGACCGACATTCGGTAATACATGAGCCCGATGCTTGCGGTTGCCGCCCCGAGATCGACGGGAACGAGCGCGCCGAACGTCGTGTCGGATCCCGAGATTCGCTGAATGGCGAGGTTCGGGGCGTTCCCCGCGAGAAGTGTGACGGCCGATGTCACGGGATCGAAATCGAGACGGTAGCCGAGCGCCGCTCCGACATCTTGAGCTGGAGTCAGTCCGCCGCCAACGTCGCGACGAACGTAGGCGTGATCGTTTC
>JAHFDV010000605.1 GCA_023248815.1 Myxococcales bacterium | reverse complement strand
ACGCACCGCGATTTCCAGGGTCTCGTCGTTGGGACGTGGCTCGTACTTCACGAAGCTTCTCGGCCCGCCTTCAGGTACGTCTTTGAGAACGCGCGAGAAGTCGAGGGTGCGCGCCTTTGCAAAGGTGACGTCCGTACGGACGCGAAAGCGGTCGACGCGGCCGATCATCTCTTCGACGGTTCGAAAGCCGAGCTCTGCCATGATCGCGCGCAGCTCTTCGGCGACGAAGAAGAAGTAGTTGATGACGTGCTCCGGGGTTCCCGCGAAGCGCGCACGCAGAACGGGGTCTTGCGTCGCGACGCCCACGGGGCACGTATTCAGATGACACTTCCGCATCATGATGCAGCCGGACGCAACGAGGGGCGCGGTGGCGAATCCGAATTCGTCCGCGCCGAGGAGCGCCGCGAACGCGACGTCACGCCCGGTCTTCAACTGACCGTCGACCTGCAATCGCACGCGGCCGCGTAGTCCGTTGAGTCGCAACACCTGCTGCGCTTCCGCAAGCCCCAGTTCCCAGGGCGTGCCCGCTTGGTGAATCGAAGAAATCGCCGCAGCGCCGGTCCCACCGTCGTGACCCGCGATTGTAATTCCATCGGCGTAGGCCTTGGCAACGCCCGCGGCGATCGTCCCGATGCCAGACTCCGAAACGAGCTTCACGCTCACTTTGGTGCCCGAGCTCACGCTCTTCAAATCGAAGATGAGCTGCGCGAGATCTTCGATCGAATAGATATCGTGATGCGGCGGCGGGGAGATGAGCGTGACGCCCTTCGTCGAATGGCGAACGCGCGCAATGACGTCGTCGACCTTGTGGCCCGGCAGCTGGCCACCTTCGCCCGGCTTCGCGCCTTGAGCGATCTTGATCTGGAGCTCGTCGGCGTTGACGAGATAGTGTGCGGTGACGCCGAAGCGACCACTCGCGACTTGCTTGATGGCACTCCGCCGGAGATCGCCGTTTTCATCGGGCAAAAAGCGTTCTGGGTCTTCCCCGCCCTCCCCCGTATTGCTCTTGCCGCCGATTCGATTCATCGCGATGGCAAGGTTCTCGTGGGCCTCCTTGCTGATGCTTCCGAAGCTCATCGCGCCCGTCGTGAATCGCTTGACGATCGCCTTGACGGGTTCCACCTCGTCGATGGGCACCGGATTCTGATCGCGTGCGAAGTCCCAAAGCCCGCGGAGGGTCGTCGGCAAATCGCGCTGCTCGTTGATCGCCTTTGCGTACTCGGCGTAACTGTCGGCGCGCTCCAAGCGAACGGCTTTTTGCAATGCCGCGACGGTCTTGGGTGTCCAGAGATGACGCTCGCCGTTGATGCGGTACGCGAACACTCCACCACTCGGGAGCTCGGCGTCGTGCGCGCGCGTCTCGACGACGTACGCCGAACGATGGCGCGCCAAGGCTTCATCCGCGATCTCTTTGAGGCCGATTCCACCGAGCGGGCTGGACGTTCCCGTGAAGTACTGATCCACTACATCTTGACCGAGCCCCACCGCCTCGAAAATCTGCGCGCCGTGGTAGCTCGAAAGCGTGGAGATCCCCATCTTCGACAAGATCTTCAGGAGGCCTTTTTTCACGGCCTTCACGTAGTTCTTCGCCGCTTCGTCTTTGGACTTCGTGACGACCCCGTCTTCCGCGAGTTGCGCAACGGTATCGAGCGCTAGATAAGGATTTACGGCGCCGGCACCGAAACCGATGAGCTCGGCGACATCGCCGACCTCTTTCGCCTCGGCTGTCTCGACGACGAGCCCTGCGCCCATGCGCTTGCCCGCGCGAATGAGCGCGTGATGGACCGCGCTCGTCGCGAGGAGCGACGGGATCGGCGCGTGGCGTTCATCGGCGCCGCGATCGCTGATGATAAGGATCCCGTAACCGTCGTCTACGGCCCGCTCCGCCGCATAACAGAGCTGCTTGAGTGCCGCCGCGAGAGCCGCACCCGAATCGGCAATCTCTGCGTTGAAAAGCGCGGGAAGCGAGATCGCACGAAAGTCTGGGAGCACGTTGCGCGCGAGCTTTTCGATGTGCTTGCTCGACAGAATGGGGTGTGCGAGCTCGAGCATTCGCGCTTGCTGCGGCTGCTCCGCCAGGATGTTTCCTTCACCGCCGACGCAAGAGACGAGCGACATGACGAGGCTCTCGCGAATCGGATCGATCGGGGGATTCGTGACCTGCGCGAACTGCTGCTTGAAATATCGAAACAGCAGCTGCGGGCGATCGCTCAGGACCGCAAGGGGCGCGTCGGTGCCCATGCTCCCCACGGGCTCCTCGCCATCTTGGGCCATCGGCGCGAGAACGACATCGAGATCTTCGCGCGTGTATCCGAACGTTCGATGCATGCGAACGCGCTCTTCGCGCGTCGTCGCGCGGAGGTCGGGACCATCGGGGATGGCCGCGAGATCGACTTTGTTGTCGCGAACCCACTCGGCGTAGGGCTTCCGGGCGGCCACCTGAGTCTTGATCTCGTCGTCGGCGACGATGCGACCCGCTTCGAGGTCGACGAGGAACATCTTGCCTGGTTGCAAGCGTCCTTTCTCCACGATGTCTTCCGGTTCGAAGTCGAGAACGCCGAGCTCGCTTGCGAGCGCGATATAGCCACTCTTCGTGACGACGTACTTCGCGGGACGAAGCCCGTTGCGGTCCAGCGTTGCACCTAGATAATGCCCGTCCGTGAAGATGAGCGCCGCAGGTCCGTCCCATGGCTCGACGAGCCCGGCGTGGAACGCGTAGAAGCCGCGCTTGTCCGCGGGCATCTCGGCGTCGGTGGACCAAGCTTCTGGGACGAGCATCATCATCACGTGCGGCAACGAGCGCCCGCCCGCGACGAGAAAGTCGACGACGTTGTCGAGCGCCGCAGAGTCGCTTCCGCCGCGACGAATGATCGGCGTGAAATCCGCGAGGTCTCGCCGGAACGTATCGCTCTCGAGCATCGCCTCGCGCGCGCTCATCCAATTGGTGTTGCCGCGGAGCGTATTGATCTCACCGTTGTGCGCGATGCGGCGATACGGGTGCGCGCGCTCCCACGTCGGAAACGTGTTCGTCGAGAATCGCGAATGGGCGAGCGCGAATGTGCTCGCGAAGTCCGGCTCGCGGAGATCGAGATAGAAGTCTGCGAGCTTCTCGGGAAGTGAAAGGCCCTTGTAAACGATGGTGCGCGACGAGAGCGACGCCGCATAGAAGAGAGCTTTCGGGTAGAAGTCCGCGATCGTCTTTCCGGCGCGCTTCCGAATCGTGAAGAGGTTGCGCTCGAACACGGCCGCTTCGGTTTTTCGCGCGACGAAGACCTGCTTCATGCGCGGCATCGATGCGCGCGCGACGGGGCCGATCGCTTCGACATCGACGGGGACGTCGCGGAAACCGATGACCTCTTGGCCGTGGTGGCGGACGGTCTCGTCGATGATGCGCATCTGCTCGCGCGCGATCGC
>JAHFDV010000604.1 GCA_023248815.1 Myxococcales bacterium | reverse complement strand
GAGCGAGATAGGTGGCGCCTGCTACGCCGATCGTTCCTCCGAGCGCGATCCCGATGAACGCCGACCGTCTCGTGCGCTTGGGACGATCGATGACGACGGTGGACACCGCGCGTTCACCGTCTTTGCCGTCGAGGTTGGCCACGAAGCCCTCTGCTCCGTGGAGGACTTTCGTCGTGACGGTCTTGCGAGAATCTTCGATGGTCGAAGGATGTTCGAAGCCCGCCGAGGGCGTCGTTGCCGACAGCGTCTGCGCGAAGAGCGGCTGCGTCGGCGTGAGGAGCTGGACGGAGGCTTCGAACGGGGGCGTCGGATGCTTCTGCCCGAGCACACGCGGAGGGTGCTGATATTCGGCGTTCGTCGCGCCATTCGACTGCGCCGCCGACGGACGCGCATGCTCGCCAAGGCCTTGCAAAATGGCCTCGGGCGGTGGATGCGTCGGATCGGTCGGGTCGCCCTTCACGAGATGGAGTCTACCCGAGCCGAATGCTCTTTCGCTTCAAAGAAAGCGAGCGGACCCCCCTGAAAAGGGACCCGCTCGAAATCTTCACATCCGCGTGAAGCAGATGTTCGCTGATCTTACGCCGCGAGGATGCGAAGCACGCTCTCTTCGGCGAGATTCATGATCTCTTGGCTCGAGCGCGTTCCCTGGTTTCCGCCTTTGCGCGTGCAGACGATCATCTCGCTGCCGCCGATGTTGACCGAACGAAGATCGACCTCTTTGCGCATGTCGCCCACGCGCGATTCGGAGATCGGCGCTTCGTTCGACCAGATGGGCGCGTACGCCGCGAGCTCTTCGCAGAGCGGCCACGAGCCTGCGCCAGCGACCACCGTACCGGTCTGATCCGTGAGGACGATCGCGTCGAGCGAGCCTTCCTTCTTCAACTGAGTCAGCTGGTAGTGGAGGGCAATCAAGGGATCCGCGCTTCGACGGAGACGGCGTTCGTTGGAGCTCATAGCGTAAGCCTACAATGTAGGATAAGGTAGACAAAGTTATCGGCGATTCTCTTTGAGCTCCACGATCGCCTGTATTTTGCGGCGGGAAATTCTCCATGGTACCGAAATGAGCGTGACTCTTTCCGCCGCGGACGCTCGCAGCTCGTATCTCGAGTCGCTCACGCACGAGCGGCGCGCGTCGAAACACACGGTCTCGAACTACGGGCGTGATCTCGAAACGTTCGTCGCATTTCTCAAGCGGCGGCTCCAAAAGGACGAGCCCGCGCTGGAACGCGTCGACGTCTATCTTCTCCGCGCCTATCTCGGCGAGCGCGCGAAAGATCTTGCACCGGCATCACTCGCGCGAAACATCGCGGCGCTGCGCTCGTGGATGCGCTGGCTCGTGAAGCGCGGACTCATGACGAAGAACCCGGCCGACGAGCTCGCGACGCCGAAAGTCAGGCGCACACTTCCGACCGTCGTCTCTGTGGACGCCGCGAAGGAGATCGTGGAATCGCCCGACGACACGAAAGCGCTCGGTGCGCGTGACCGCGCCATTCTCGAATTTCTATATGCAGCTGGCGTGCGCGTTGGGGAGCTCGGTCGGCTCGATCTCGTCGACGTCGATCTCGATCGCGCGCAAGCTCGCGTGCTTGGAAAAGGCGGAAAAGAGCGCATCGTTCCGCTCGGCGCACCCGCGATCACTGCGCTCATCGGGTATCTGGCGCATCGCGGCGAGCTCGTCGCACCACGAACGCGGGCACAAGATCCGCGTGCGCTCTTTCTCAATGCGCGAGGATCGCGCTTGAGCGTTCGTGCCGTGCAAACGATCGTGCAAAAAGCCGGCGCTCTGGGCGCAGGTCGCGCTGACCTCCATCCGCACGCCCTCCGCCACACGTGCGCAACGCACATGATGGGCGGCGGCGCCGACCTTCGCGCGATTCAAGAGATGCTCGGCCACGCCTCGCTCTCGACGACGCAGCGCTACACGCATGTCTCGATCGAGCACCTCATGAAGGTCTACGACGGCGCGCACCCCCTCGCGCGTAAGGCGTAACCGAGGGTCGCTGCGAGCCACGCCAAGCTGCCAGGCAGCAGTCGATGAGAACGCGAGGAGCGGCCAATGAGTGGTAAGAATCCGGCGCGGTGAAATTCTTCGGACGCATCCTCGCAGCATGGATCGGAGGGGCTTTTGGTGGCCTGCTCGTTGCGTTGCTCGAGGCACGGGCGGTGAGAAGCGCGGAGTTCGTGGGAGACCCATGGCGCCTCCTCGCGTTTCTCTTGGGGCTCGTTTTGCCGCTGGCGCTTGCGCTCGCAACGTTCGCTGCGCTCTATGCGATTTATCTGTCGCCAGATGAGCCGCTTACGATCGCGCGCGCAACGGAGCGCGTGCGGTCCTTGCCGATGCTCGAACGCTCTCGTCTTGCCGCGGCGCTTCCGCTCGCGGTAGTGCTCGGCTTCGCGTGGCTCGTCACGCTGGCGAACGCCTCGCCGCATCTCCTCGAACGTGTCTCCGGCGCGATCGGTGCCGAGCTCGGAATGACTTCTGCGGTGACCCTCGCAGTGACGTTTGCCGTAGGTCTTGCACTCCTTTCGCCGACACGAAGGCTGCTCGCGCGCTTCGCCGAGAAGAGTCATCGCTTCGTGGATCCCGCGTCCACCTTCGGAGTTGCGCTCGCGCTCGCCGTGGCGCTCTTCGTCCTGGGAATCTTTCTCGGCGATCCTTCGGGGAAGGGGATGACTCCGCTCGCGGTCTTCGGGGTGCTCGCGCGTCAGGAGCTCGATCTTCGCCCGATCTATTGGCTCGCCATTCTCGGAATGGCCGGGCTCGTCGGGCAGAGCCTCTACGCCAAGCAACGTGGCTCATTGTTCTTCTTCGCCACACTTTCTCTCGCCGGCACGGGCGTGGCGACGTTTCATGCCGCACACCTGGACACGCCGGCACTCGCGCGCGCCGTCGAGCAGAAGGCGCCCTTCGGAAAGCTCGTGCTCGCGGTGCTTCGCAAAGCGACGGACCGCGACCATGACGGGTACTCGCCGTGGTTCGGCGGTGGCGATTGCGACGACCACGACAAGACGCGATCACCCGATGCGATCGAGATCGCGGGGAACGGCGTCGACGAAGATTGTTCGGGTGCCGATCTTCCGCGCTCGGTAGCTGCCGATACTCAAGCGAAGTCCGTCGTGACGAGCGCCAAAATCAAACCCGCGAAAAATCTCGTTCTCATCACGATCGATACGTTGCGTCCCGATCTCGGCTTTCTCGGCTACCCGAAACCCGTGAGCCCCAATCTCGATCGGCTCGCCGCTTCGAGCACCGTCTTCGAACGCGCCTATTCGATGGCTTCGTACACGGGGAAGGCACTCGCGCCGATCGTCATCGGAAAGTACCCGAGCGAGACGAAGCGCAACGGGGCGCACTTCAACAGCTACGACAAGGCGAACGTCTTCATCGCGGAGCGCTTTCAAGAAGCCTCGATT
>JAHFDV010000201.1:406-9700 GCA_023248815.1 Myxococcales bacterium | reverse complement strand
AGGGGCTGGTTCATTCGAATCTCGGGGTGCTCTCGCTTCAGATTCAAGAGTCCGCGCAATACCTTGAACCGGACGACGCCACTATATGGACCCTCGAGGTGTCTCTCGAGCACGGCTGCCGCGCGCGTGGGATCGAAGAGGCAAATCGTGCGCGGTAGATGCACACGCAGCTCGCTCTTCATCTGGGGGTCAGAGAGAGCGTGGTCGAGTGCTTCGAGCGCGCCCGGAATGGCGAGAAGGGCTCGGCGCGCTTCTGGCCGAAGCTCGTGGCGCGCCAACATCTCGACGAGTGGACGAACGAACGACTGGCTTCCGCGAGCTGCCATGGCACGCACGACTTCGATCCGCACCTGCATCGACTTTGCGAGCGGCGCAACGGCAGGCGGTCCGATGGGGCGCTTTTCGACGGAGCTCGGAGGGGACGGCCGGCGCGACGCGGGATCGTCGAATGCGCGCGCATTGAGCTCGATGAGAAGTGGGTCGAAAAGAGAATCGAGTGGTTTGCCCGTAGGTTTCGGCGCGAGAGCGGAAATCGTTCGCGCGATCTCGATGGCCGTTTCGGGTTGAAGCGAGGAGCGGAGCTCTTCCAGGCGCGAGTTGGCCTCTTCCTCCGAGATCCAGTCGCGAGCCATGAGCGAGATGAGAGCCGTTGCCGCGACCTCTGGCGTCGACCCTTCGAGTCGCTCGCGAAGCGTCGCTTGCTCGGGAAGCGTGACCGTGCGCGCGCGCAGCGCCGCTGCCGCCAATGACGCATCGGCATTCGTATTGAGCCGATCGGCAATCGGAATGAAATCCGTTCTGCCGAGCTCGGTGAAGATCTCGAGGGTCGTCACGACGACTTCATGACTCGGGTGGTAGAGGATGAGCGCCGGGATCAAGCGCCCCTTTCCTTGCTCCTTCAGAAATTGGAGCGCGGCGAGCACTTCGAAGTCATTTTCGCTGTTGAGGCGCTCGAAGAGCATCTCGAGCGCTCCAAGGTCGAGCTCGGGCAGCTCGGTCTTTCCACTGAGACCTCCCTGCGAAAGCGTCTGGCGAAATACGTCGAGGTAGTGCTTGCGAGATCGAAAGACGAGAACGATCCATGAGAGCGAGAGAAGAAGAATCAGGCATCCGAGCACCGTTGGTTGAGAGAGCGAGCACGCAACCAGGCCGATGATGAAGAGCGACGCTAGCGCTTGACCTCCGCGCACGCCGACGAGATCGACGATCGGTTTTGCGCGTTCTCGAATGAGATCGGGAACGGGAACGAGCAGCAACTCCATCGAAGTCTTGTGGAGCGAATAGCGAAGCGCGCCGTCGAGGGCTTTCATGACCACGGTCCCGCGGAGGGCCCCGCCGGAGGCAACGAGGCCGATCGCGGAGGCGAAGAGCGCGCCCGGGAACACGAGTAGAGCGCGCTGAACGCCGAGATGACGAAAGATCCAAGGAGCGACGAAAACCTGGCCGAGCAAGGCAATCGTGTTGGTGATGGCGTAGAAGGTCGAGAGGTACGTTCCGAGGTCCTTCGTGCTCGTGAACGCCTTGGCCACTTCTGCCTTGAAGAGAAAGTCGGCGAGGGTAACGGTGATGGTCGAGAGCAGGACGAGGCCGAGCACGCGTCTCACGAACGTGAATTCGCGCAACATGCCCATCGTCGCGCGCATGGGTTTCGTGAGCGAGCGCGCGAGGGGCTTCGAGGCGATCACTTTCGGATCTGCGTCGCTCTCGTCTTTCTCCAGGAAGCATGAAGGAAGGGCCGCAGTCGCGAAGAGCAGTGCCGCAAAAAGCACGGCGGCTCGTGCGGAGAAGAAGCCGATCAAGAAGCGCGCGAGCATCGCTCCGAGGACGCCGCCGAGCACCGCGCCGGATCCGATGAAGCCGTAGAGACGCTTCGCTTGAATCATCGTGTACGCCCGACCGAGCAGTGTCCACACTTGGACCATCGCCCACGAGCCGAATACGCCCGTCCACAGGTAGAGAGAGTAGAGGACGAGGGGAGTCCGCGACTCCGGGGCGAGCACGAACCAGAACGACGACGTGACGATCGATGCGACGAAGAGGGAGCCCGCGACACCAGCCCGCGTGCGCGCGTGGAGAAACTCGAGCTTCGACAGCATGAGCGCGAAGACGACAATGAGAAGATACATCCACGGAAGCCGCGAGATGGGCATCCTCGCGAGGAACAGCGCATCGCGTGCCGTCTCGAGGAGCGTGTGCCCCGTCGTGATGAGCGTGAGTGTGAGGAGCGCGGAGAACGCTGTTCGTCGCTCTTCTCGACGAACGTCGAACAAACCACCAGCTGCGCTCACGTGCAGGGAACTATAGGGCTCTCGTGTGTCGCGTCAAGCAAGGGTGGCGCCCGTCCACGAGACCATGCTTGATTCTCGCGCTGGAACAATACGGACATGCGCGGGATCGCTCTCGCTGCTACTCCGATGGCGTGAGCTACGACGAGCGACTCGCGGTGCGCATTCGAACGATCCTTCGCGAGCGCGGACCATTCACGGAGAGGCGAATGTTCGGTGGCGTCTGCTTCATGGTGAAGCGACGCATGTGCTGCGGCATCGTCGAGAACAAGTTCTTCGCGCGCATCGGGACGAAGCGTTACGAACAAGCGCTCGAGCTCGCGCACGCGAGCGCTATGACGTTCACGGGCCGTCCAATGAAACGCATGGTGTACGTCGACGACGCCGGCCTTGCGACGAAGGCGGCGCTCTCCAAGTGGATCGATCGCGGTATTGCGAGTCTCACGGAAGATCCCCCGAAAGCAAAGCGGGCAAGGGCGCGCGTCGCGTGATGGATCGCCGAGACGGATCGCGATCCCGGCGTGCTCGGCCTATTACGGACTGACGCCCGTCGCCCAATCCGACTCGAACTGCTCTTTCACCTTCGCGAGCGGCCTCGTTCGTAGGAGAGATCCCGATCTCGCGGTTTCTATCCAGTGAGTTGGCCGACACGTTCTCGGAGCCGATGAACGCGACATCATCGGAAGCGACGAGCTTGGCGTGAAGATCGAGGCTCTTCAAGAACCGAACGGGGATGCTGGAGGTCGCGAGCTCGACGGCCGTCGCCGTGTTGTCTTCCATCCACGCCGGGTCCGCGAGCAGCGCGCGTACTTCGACTCCAGCTTTCGCGCGCGCCACGACCGCGCCCAACACGGCGGGATCGGCGCCTCTACGCCGCGCTGCTTCATTGTTGCGACGGCGGTCTGCGTACTGGCTCGCGTGCCCTGCACGGTGTCGACGATCATCCTCACGTCGACGCCGCGATCGTGGGCGGCGATGAGCGCACCGATGCTTGCTGGCACGTTGATCAGGCGCGACGGGCGAAGAATCCACGGGAAAATACGGCGTCTCGAGATTCTCAAATAAGTCGTTGCTGCCAGCTCACGAGCCCGTGCGTTCGCGATGCTTGCACCCTGGCCAACAGCAGGGGCGACGCTGACCGTCTTCGAGCTCCTCGCCGGTTCGACGAATGCGGCGCTTTCGCGTCGTCCCCTGCTTCGCGTCCTCGACCCAGCAGATGAACTCGTTGCGCGCCAAGGGCGTGATGTCCATCCATGCCGCGAGCGCGGCCGAGCTCGCGAGAAGCGCGTCACGCAGATCTGCGGGAAGCTCGTGGACGACGCCACCAGGCAAGCGCTTCGTGCTCATGGCAAATCCTCATTCCTTTTTCTTCGGCGGCATGTCGACGCGTGGCAGCTTTAGCGACGGGAGGCGCTTTCGCTTGTCTCCGGACCAGAGCTTCATCGGTGGCATCGGTACTTGGTTGGAGGCGCCCTCCTCTGCGCTTGCGGACTCGCTCGGGCGCGGCGGCGGAATGGCGCGAGAAGATGGCTCTGGAGGATCTTCAGAAGTCGGAAAGGTGGAGGAGTCTATGATCACGGGCGTGTCGGAGTCGAAAGACCACTCGTCTTCTTCGGGCAGGATCGACGCGCGGATATTGGCGACGATATTCTGCATCTCCTTCGAATCGGGAACGGATGACGGTGGCGGAATCGAAGGAGCTGCGCGAGGCATCTCGCGGACGACCGGCGTCGCGTGCACCGAGGGAATCAGCGACGACATCGGTCGCTTCGAAGTGCGTTCCTCTCGCGCCGGTGGCCGCGCGCTTGGCGACACGGAGTGTCTTTTCTTCGGTGCAGAAGACGTGCGAGGGGGACGCGACGAGATCTTCGGCGCGGGCGACGACTTTGGTCGCTTCGAAGGTCGCGCCCCGGCGCTCGACTCCGATGCCGGCGGCCTCGGCGATCGCGCGGGCGGCGTCGACGACGGGCGGCGTGGCGCTTGAATCTCGGTGACGACGATGGGGGCGGCTCGCCTCACGAGTTGCACGCGCGCGAGACGCGCGCCCGCGACGGGGGCGACCGACGACCTCTTGCGGGGCTTTGCATCTCGTTCTGCCGCAGCTCGCTCGGCTTCCGCCCGTTCTCTCGCAGCGCTTTCTCGCGCCGTCTTCTCTGCGGCAGCTTGCTCTGCGGCAGCTTGCTCTGCGGCAGCTTGCTCTGCGGCAGCTTGCTCTGCGGCAGCTTGCTCTGCGGCTACACGCGCGGCCTCTGCCTGCGCGGCCTCTGCACGCGCATGCGTGATCTTCGCGGCCGCGGCGCGCGCCTTTTCGAGGCGCAGCGCACGTGCGGCGCTTGGGCGTGGTGAAGCTGTGACGGGCTTCGCGCTCGTCGTCTCCTTGGGCGGAGGGGGAGTCGATGGCGCTTTTGCGATCGATTCTACTTTCGGCTTGGCGGTGCCCGCGACGCTTGCGAGCTTCATGATGACGAGGAGATAGATGAGCGCCTCGGCACGGCTCGTCTCGAGATCACAGGTGCACAGGAAGTCGAAGACTTGCACCCCCGACTCCAGCACACGAAGGGCGGCTTGCTCCTTCTTTCCGAAGTTGAAGCGAGACGTGTCGCCTTGTAGCTGAAGGCTCACCGCTGCGAGCTTGCTGAGCGCTGGCGTCAGTTGTGCGAGCGGCGGATTGCGCGCGATCCCGTCGAGCAGGAACGGGAGGGGGTCGGTGGGGGTCTTTTTCGCGTTCGGGCGCGCATCGAATTCATTGTAAAATACAAATGAGGTCTCTGCGGGTAGATCGAACAGTGAGAGCAGATCCTCTTCGAAGGTGTCCGCGGCGGCGCCCACGCGCGTGACTCGCGCTGGCAGTCCGTTCTCGAAGTAGACGTGAATCTTGACCGTCTCGTCTTCGACGAACGCCAGTGTGCCCGTGAGATTGCGATCGAGCGCCAAGAGCAAGAGGTGCACGAAAGGCCTCTCTCGCAAAACCCCCTTGGCGCTCGGTGACGGGCGTGTCGACACACGAGCATCCTATCAGCTTCGGTGTCGGTCGCAGCGAACGCATGTCAGAGCGAATCGGGTTTTCGAAGTCTGGTCGCTCGGGTAAAATCGCTGCCCCATGATCGCAAAGAACACCATTTGTCTCTGGTTCGAAAAAGACGCCGAAGCAGCTGCGCGTTTCTACGCCGCGACATTCCCTAACAGCGCGGTGGGGAAGGTGCACAAGGCGCCCGGCGACTTTCCTTCGGGCAAAGAAGGCGACGCGCTGACCGTCGAATTCACGGTTTGCGGAATTCCCTGTATGGGCCTCAATGGCGGCCCTTACTTCAAGCCCACGGAGGCGTTCTCCTTCCAGATCGCCACGGACGATCAGGAAGAGACGGATCGTTTGTGGAATGCGATCGTCGAGAACGGCGGCAAGGAGAGTGACTGTGGTTGGTGCAAAGATCGCTGGGGGATTTCCTGGCAGATCACACCGCGCACGCTCACCGAGGCCATGGCCGCGGGCGGCGCAGAAGCCAAGCGCACGTTTGCTGCGATGATGACGATGCAGCGGATCGACGTGGCCGCGATCGAAGCCGCCCGACGCGGTTAGCTAGGGGCGAGTCCGAGCGCCACTCCCGGGCCGTGCGGTGGTTTACCCGTTGGCACGGCCGGTTCCCGGGTGTGATCTAAGCGCCGGTAGCAGCAAAGTAGTGCCCCTCCGCGATGTCGGCGATTAGATCGGCGTGCGTGGGCTTCCATCCGACCAGCTCGCGCGTGCGCGTGCTCGAAGTCGGGTTGTCGAGCTGGATGATCGTCCCGAGAAATTCGCCGAGCGCCTTTGCTGCCTCTTCGGGCGATATGCTCTTCGTCGGCAGATTGAGTCCGCGACCGATGGCTTCTGCGATCGCACGGAACGGAACCCCTTCTTCGGCGACGGCATGGAGGCGCGAGCCTGCCGGTGCCGACTCGAGGGCGAGGCGATAGAGGCGCGCTGCGTCGAGCGTGTGCACGGCGGGCCAGCGGGTTGAACCCTCACCGACATACGCCGAGAAGCCGCTCTTGCGGGCAGCCGCGATGACGATCGGGATGAAGCCATGGTGATCGAGTGAGCTGTGAACCGTCGGGGAGAGGCGCATGATGGAGGCACGTACGCCGCGCTTCGCAAGCGCGAGAGAAAGGTCTTCGGAGGCGACACGAGGATTTCCTCCTGCTTGCCCGGCGTCTTCTTCGGTCCCCGCGCGACCCTGAACGCTGTGCGCGAGCAGCATCGTCCCCGTCGTATTCACGAAGGGCTTCCCCGAATCGGCGAGAGCGCCACCGATGGCTTCGACGGCACGGAGATCCGCGGCGAGTGCGCCCGCGAAGTCTCCGCCGAACGCGAGGTCGTGCTTGAACGCGAGGTGAATGACGCCATCGGCATTCTTCGCGGCAGCCTTGATCTTGTCGAGATCGTCGAGGCTGCTCTGCAATACCTCGCCGCCCGCCGACGCAATCTTTTCGGCCGAGGCGTCCGAGCGCGCGAGACCTGTGACCTTGTGTCCCGCGGCGACGAGATCGCGGACGACGGGGAGACCAATATGACCGGATGCGCCGGTGACGAAAACTCGCATGGAAACCTCGAAAATTGTTGGGAGTGATGTCAGCTACTGACATAGAACTAACACGTGATGTCAGTGGCTGCAATCACGTAAGATGGAAGGCAATGGCGCGCTGGGAACCCGACGCACGAGGACGGCTCGAAAAGGCGGCGATGGAGCTGTTTCAAGAGCGTGGATACGCGGGCACTACAGTCGAGGAGATCGCCGCGCGCGCAGGTGTCACGGAACGAACGTTTTTTCGCTACTTCGCAGACAAGCGTGAGGTCCTCTTCTCTGGGTCGAAGGTGCTCGAGGCGTGGATCGTCGAGCGCATTCACAGCGCGCCGCGAGAGATGAACACCTTCGCCGTCGTCACTGCGGCGTTGGAAGGGGCCGCTACCGAGCTGCAAGCAACCCGTGACCCCGCTTTCGTCCGTGCGCGGTACCTTCTCGTCAGCAACCACTCCGAGATTCAAGAACGCGAGCTCATCAAGCTTGCAGCTCTTGCGGCGTCGGTCACGAAGGCGCTTCATGCACGCGGCGTTGCCGAGCCGGGAGCGAGCCTCGCAGCCGAAGCCGGCATCGCCGTATTCAAGATCGGCTTCGAGCGCTGGGTCGGCGAGAAGAAGATGGGAAACTTTGCCGCGCACATCCGTGCTGCTGCGGATGCACTCAAAACCGTCGCTGCGGAAGGGACCGAACCACAATCATCGCGCTCGGCTCCGCAGAGGAAGCGAGCGCGACGGGGAGGGGACGAGCCGAAACGCTAGCAAATCAGTCTGGGCGCGCGGCGCCCGACTCACTGTGGCGTGAGCAAGGCCACGTTTGGAGGCGCATTCGTCGTGCTGACGTACTGCCGAATGAGAATGGCGCCGCTCGTGCTCATCGCGAGAATGTCCAGATAGTTGATCTCTCGGCTGGCGGACCCGGGATGTTGCAGGAAGCCACCGAGGTCACTTTTCTGTCCGTTGGCCTTCCGAAGGAGCACGTGCTGCGGCGTGTTGAGCTGGCTGTAGATGACGTCGCCCGCGTCGTTCAATGCGAGCGCGCCTCCGGCCTCTTCGCCGAGGAGATTTCCTGTGGGCGGCGAGTACAGAAACGCGCGCGAGCCGCCGAGACCGAGATCGCCGATGTCGACTTGCCCTGCCATCTCTCCACGAGCGTTGAGCACACGAATGGGAACCGCACGAAACGCTCCTTTGTAGACGTCGTTCAACTGAACGAAGCTTCCGTCTTCGTGCACGATGAGACACTCGACCTTCGGAAATCCGTTGCCGGCGATTTCGGTCCCATCCTGCGTCTTGCAAAACGCCACTTGGCCATTCGCATTCACGGCAATCGGTTTGTATTGTTCGGGATAGACGACGCCGGGCCATGTCTTCGTGCGGAACGTCGTGACGACTCCGTTGGCGAATGCGCCATACCCTGGCACGCCAGCTTGCCCCTCGTGCTCCTCGTACATGTCGCCCCACATGACGCCGCTTGCGGAGAGGGCGAACGGGGTGAATTCGCCGTGGCCCGGGATGCGCAGAGGCACGGCTTCGACGGCTCCATTGGCTCGGCGAAACATGACCACGCCGTTGGCCGTACGATAGAGGACGTCGCCGACGTCGTCGAAACCGATCGGCGAGCCGTCAGCGCTCACCTGCGTGAACGTGCGCGCCTTCGTGTCGATAATCGCGAGATGATGCACGGGGCCATTCGTGAGAGCCAGCCCCTGCGCGTTGAAGGCCAAGATCTCTCCGAGTTCACTTTCCGTCGTCAGCACGGTCACGCTGAATCTTCCGGCGGGAAGCCCGTTCGCATTCTCCGCGTCATTCGAGCTGCACGAGGCAACACAAGCAAGGAAGGCGATGGTCATCGGACGTTTCACTCGCGCGCATCTCGTCATTCGAAGAACATATCGCGACGAAAGTGAAAGGTGCATCTCCCAATCTTGGGGGGCGACGACTCCCTGCGCGGGGTACTGCACCATCAGGCGCCGTTTTCACATTGGTGAGCGTTTCACCACTGGCGAGAGCACGCCCTCGGCTCTAGGGACCGACGCATGAAAGCCATTTGGAAAGACACCGTGATTGCCGAGAGTGACGATACCGTCGTCGTCGAGAACAACCACTATTTCCCCGCTAGCTCACTTCGAAAGGAGCTCTTCAAACCGAGCCAAACGCATACGACGTGTGGCTGGAAAGGCGTTGCGAGCTACTACGATGTCGTGATCGGTGAAGCGAAGAATGCCGATGCCGCGTGGTTTTATCCCGAGCCGATGAAGGGCGCGGAGCAGGTGAAAGATCGCGTCGCGTTTTGGAAAGGCGTCGTCGTCTCGAAGTGACTTGCTACGACGCGAGGAGCGTCAGCCCTTCGTAGACGCGTCCGCCACGGTGCCCGCATCGATGTGGAAGCTCGAATCAGGCCCTTCGCCACCGTCGATATCGTCGTCTGCATCCTCATCGTAGCCGCCGTCGTAG
>JAHFDV010000201.1:0-396 GCA_023248815.1 Myxococcales bacterium | reverse complement strand
TCACGAGCCACGCCGCACCAAGGTTGCGAGTAGTCGGTCTTCGTTTGCCAGACGAGACATCCGTCGTCATCGAGCTTGTAGCCCGTGATGACTTGGACGGGGCCGTCGAACTGTTGCGGGCACCCGCCTCCGGGAGAGCGCTTACCGCCCGGATGTTGCTCCGCGCACGAGAACGTCGTGCTGGGATTGCAGCACTCGACCGGCACTTCGTATGTCTTCCCATCGACGTCGATGGTCTTCTTTTCGCCGCTATCGTCGTCGTTGGATTCGATTTCTCCGTCGCACGCGATCGCGCCGATGAATGGAATGAGCAGGATCCAAGCGAAAGGAGAACGGGGTGTCATGCTCACCTACTTTGCAATCCGAGTGCCGCGGAGACGTCGCGGCCCCCACGCT
>JAHFDV010000200.1:7687-9718 GCA_023248815.1 Myxococcales bacterium | reverse complement strand
ATTTATTGGGCCGAAAGCGGGGTGCACCGCTAGGTTGAACTCATGTTCACCCGCCGTCTCGCTGCGTCAATCGCGACCGTTTCATTCCTCGCGATGGGCTGCGGAGGACAGCACACCTCCCTTTCCCGCGCCCAAGAGAGCGCCACGGAGCTGAATACGAACGCGCGCTTCGGCCGCCTGCAGCTCGCCAGCGAATACGTTTCGCCGAAGGAGAAGAAGGGATTCTTCGAGCGTCACGCCTCCTGGGGCAATCATATCCGCGTCCTCGACACCGAAATGTTGGCGATGGATGTCGTCCCCGACGGCCCGAAGAGCGAAAAAAAGGGCGACACGGTCGTCGTCACCGTGAAGGTCGCCTGGACCTTCATGGACGATCAGGATCTCCGCGTCTCTCTCGTGTCCCAAAAATGGAAAGAGAACGGCGAAGCCTGGCACATGATCAAAGAGGAACGCGTCGAAGGCGACCCCGGTCTTTTTGGTGACAAAGTGATTGTCGTTTCCCCCGAACAACACTCAAAGCAGTTCGCTACGATCCACATCGACTGACGCTCGGACGAATTCGCCTGCATCGACGGGGCGAAGGCAGGACGAATCCGCCCTTCGCTCCGTCAACGTGTGATCGCGCAAACCTGTTTTTGTTGGGCGAACCTTCGTTCGCCGGGTCGCTACGATCCACATCGACTGACGCTCGGACGAATTCGCCTGCATCGACGGGGCGAAGGCACGGGCGTTCGTCCTTCGCTTCGTCAACGTGTGATCGCGCGAACGCGCTTGCGAAAAGATTAAACTCAAATGGCGGCCACGACGCGCAAACGTTGATCGTGTACCGCCCTAGGCGACGGAGTCGCCCAAACAAACGAAGCAGAAGTAAGGCAGAAGAAGAGCGAAGCGAAGGAAACGCGCTGCTGGCGCGCGGCCTTCGCCCCGTCGAGGCCGTGCGGCCGCGAGCGTTTACTTCGCGGACTTCTTCGCCGTCTTCTTCGCGGGCGTGCCTTTTCGGGCAGTGCCTTTATCAACGCGCACGCGCGCGAGGCGGGCCTTCTTCTTCGCTTGGCCTTTGCGGCGCTTCATTTTTGCTGAGTTACGTCGGTCGAGATTTCCCATGGTTCTTCCAGTCGGGCGGAGTCGCAGAAGGTTGAAAGTGCGTTGCGACGCTTCGGCCCGATTCGCGCGGCACCCTAACACAATCTCTCAAAACGCCCGAAACTCATCGACCTTTGCCTACCTGAACGGGGTGGAGGTGCCCGAAAGGGGCCGTGGGAGGCATCCACTAGTCGATGAAACGCTTGAACTATTTCCTATCGCAACGCGGACGATGGACGCGGTAGACGTGAGCGGTCCAGCTGCTATTCTGAGAGTGTGAACGTCATCTTGCGCAAGCTCGGTAAGGGTTCGCGTGCAGTCGCAGGACGGCTCGTGCGTGCGCCGCGCAAAGGTTCGGTCGTAGTCATCGAATTTCCTGACGGCATGCACGAGTACGTGACGACCCCCGTGAAGCGTGTGTTGCGCATCGCCGCGCGCGAAGTCTTCTACATCGAGACGGCGAACAGTCGGTATCGCCTCGAAGTGCGTGGGCAAGAGGACGCGGTCGCCGAGAGCGCAGGCTGATTCCGTTCGTCGAAGTCTCGAGCGTCCACGTCTTCGGCCACACACTCCCGACCTTCGGGCCTCTCGCGATCCTCGGCGCAGTAACGGGTCACGTCACGCTCATTCGCTTCGCAAAGAGATCGGGCGCAGCACCGGCGCGTGAAGCCGAGCTCTTCGGGATGGCCATCGTCGGAACGGCGGTCGTCGCTTCGTATGTCGCGGGCACTTCGCTCGTGGGGCTTCTCTCGGGGCTCGTCGCTGCGCTCGCGGTTGCTCGCCTACTTTCGTTGCGGTTCTTCCGCATGTTCGACGCAATGTTTTACGCGCTCCCCTTCGGTTGGTTCTTCCTGCGCGCCGGTTGCGCGCTCGTCCACGATCACGTCGGCGTTGCCTCCGAAGGCCCTCTCGCGGTCGCGTTTCCGTGGGGCGGCGCCTAGGACCTCG
>JAHFDV010000200.1:0-7677 GCA_023248815.1 Myxococcales bacterium | reverse complement strand
TCATCGAGTTTCTTTTCTCGCCGCTTCTCGTCGTCTTCGCACTCTTCTTCGCTCGCAAACGCCGTGCAGAGGGAATGCTCGGCAGCGCGATCGGCCTTTCGTTCGTGCTTTCTCGATTCGTCGTGAACTTCGCATCGCTCGACGCGCGCACGCTCGGGCTGACGCTCTTTCAGTGGGTGGCGCTTGCCTCGGCAGGCGTCTTCGGGTTCCTCCTGCTGCGCGGAATGCGCGTAGGCACGGCAGCTCCGTCGAGCTAAAAGATCGCGGCCATGTCTTTGCGCTTTCGCCTCGCTGCCCTCTCGCTCAATGCCTCACTTCTTCTCGCCACTTCGGGATGCGCGCGCTCCGATTCATCGAAAGGTAAGTCCGATCCGCCGCCGCTACGCACCGAACCTGCGACCGCCTCGCCGATGGACGATGCCGGTAACAAAGGACCCTTCATTCGCGATCGCGCCGAAGTGATCGTCGACGGACAAAAAGAGGTCTGGCTTCTCGAATGGCGAACCGCTCCCGATACGGTCTGCATCGATCCCGCGACGTTCGGTACGTGCGCGTGCGAGGGCTTTGCTTACGGCGAGTCGGGATCGCTCTGGCTGCGAAGAAAACAGGGCGATGTCGTCACGGAAGAGCTCCCGTTCGACACTTTGTTCGCCGATGGAAAATCGAAGCTCGTGCGCTGGGTGCCCTCCGCCGATGAAGTCGCGGCCAAGAAGGTCGGGGAAGCGTCGGCGATCGTCGCTCGTCCCGTCGTGCCGATTCTCGTCTTCGCAGACTACGATCACGACGGGCAGGCAACGGAATTCTTGCTGCAGATCTCCTCGGAGCCGTGCGGGCATGTCGGCACGGTCGCCGTCGGTGTGGATCGCCACAATCCGAAGCTCCACGTCTTTTCGAGCGTCGAGCGCAATGCGCAGTCACTCGTCTTGAACGGCAAAAAAGAATGGCACGAAGTTCGCGCGAACAAGAGCGCAAGCCTCCTCGAGCTTGCTTGCGGTGATCACGGAAACAAAGAAGAGCTGCGTTTCGAAGTCACGTCCGACGATCGAGGCATTCACCTCGTCGAGAAAAAACGCGCCTGTAACTGACGCTCGACGTGTCAGGCATTCGCGGCGGGAGCACCGGGCGGTGCAGGTCGCGCCAAGAACTCGATGAGATCGATCTTCGTGACGATCCCGACGAGCTCGTCTTTTTCGACGGCGACCGCGACTTTTGCGTCGGCGAAGACGCCTTGCAAGAGCTCGATCTTCGTCTCCGGCGTGACGGTTGCGTAGTCGCCGCCGATGAGGCCTTCGACCGAAGAATCGAGCGTTTTTCCGCCGCTGAGCAAGTGACGGAGGAGCTCGACTTCCGCAACCATGCCGCGGAGTTTTTTGCCTTCGACGATTGGGATCTGGCTGATGCCTTCCGTCTTCATCGTGTCGATGACCTCGCGAACGCTCGCCGTCGCGGGCGCGGTCACGATCTTGCGGTTGCCTGCGCTTGCGATGAGATCGCGGACGGTACCGAGACCGGGCTGTTCGGCGAGAAATCCGTTTTCGCGCATCCAGTCGTCGTTGAAGATCTTCGAGACGTACTTTTGGCCCGCGTCACAGAGGAAGACGAGGATCTTCTCTTTCTTGTTGCGAGCCTTCGCGTACTTGATGGCTCCGGCGACGGCCGCGCCACCGGATCCGCCCACGAATAGTCCTTCGAGGCGCGTGAGATCGCGCGTCATCAGGAAACACTCTTTGTCGTCGACGCGAACGATGTCGTCGAGGATGTCGAGGTTCATGGTGGACGGGAAGAAGTCTTCACCGATGCCCTCGACCTTGTACGAGAACGGGATCGACACCGACGAGCTGCACGTCTGCGCGCTTCTCTTTGAAATACTTCCCACAACCACTGATTGTTCCGCCCGTCCCCATGCCTGCGACGAACGCATCGAACTCGCCGTTGGTTTGCGCCCAGATTTCAGGACCGCTCGAAATGTAGTGCGCTTCGGGGTTTCCGGGGTTGTGATACTGGTTCGCGTAGAAACAGTTTTGCGTCTCCGAAGAGATGCGCTTGGCGACTTGGTAGTAGCTGCGCGGATCGTCGGCTTCCACCGCAGTCGGACACACGACGACCTTCGCGCCAAACGCGCGCAGGTTCGTGATTTTCTCCTGGCTCATCTTGTCGGGCATGACGAAGACGCATTTGTAGCCCTTCACGGCGGCGATGAGCGCGAGCGACGCGCCCGTATTTCCGCTCGTCGCTTCGACGATGGTCCCGCCTGGCTTCAAGCCATTTTCTTCAGCGCGTCGGATGAGATTCGCCGCGAGGCGGTCTTTGTGGCTGCCGCCCGGATTCAAGTATTCGCACTTCACGTAAATCTCGGCGGCGAGCCCTTGCGTGACGCGATTCAAACGGACGATGGGCGTATTGCCCACGGCATCGAGGATTGACTGAACGGCACCCTTCATCATGATGGGCGCACCATAAACGATTCAGACCGAAGGAGCGATGAGTGCGAGATGTCTACCGCTCGCTTCGCCTTCGCGACGATAAGAAAAAAACTGGGAGGCATCGCATACGGTGCAGCCAGGGACATCGTCGATCGCTTCGATGCCGCACCGTCCGAGCGCATGGCGCACCGCAGCGCGAAGATCGAGACGAGGTTTCGCTTCGGGATTCGACGAGGATCGCACCGTAAATGCGGAGCTCTGAACGTAACGCTCGAACTGAACGACGACCTCTTCCCCCACTTCGAAGCAGCAGGCCTCGATGTGCGGTCCGATCGCCACGACGAGCGACTTCGGATCTCCGTCGAGCGTTTGGAGTGCGCTCTCGACGATCCCCGAGACGAATCCGCGCCAGCCCGCGTGCACCGCGGCGACGGCTCCGGTCTTCGTGTCTGCGATCAAAATCGGAACGCAGTCGGCGACACGGACTCCGACCGAAAATTTCGAGGAAGAGACGAGCGCGTCGCCCGCCGGCCACGTTTCGTAGTCGGCCGCCATCACGTCGGCGCCGACGGAATCTGCGGCGAGCACGGTGGTTCCGTGGACCTGTCTTCCTTGGCGCGTCGACTTCGGATCGATGCCGCTCTCTTTTGCGAGGCGATCGAGCGCGCTGTCTGCTCCGCCGCGTGCGCGGAGGAAGTCTATTTCGCGGGTCGAGAATCCGTGACGAAAGCTCGCTTTTGACAGGAGCGTGCTGGTCAACGAAATTGCCATGGCCGATTGAAGCACAAATTGAGATAGTGAGGGCCCCATGGCAGCACAGGATCCGTTCATCGGTCGCGAGATTCTCGGCGGCCAATTCAAGATCCTCGAAAAGATCGGAACGGGTGGGATGGGCTCCGTCTACAAGGCGAGCCAACCCGAGATGAATCGGATGGTCGGCGTGAAGATTCTTCACCCGAAGCTGAACGCACGAAAAGACCTCGTTTCACGCTTCCGCCGTGAAGCCCGGGCGATGAGCCATCTCACGCATCCCAACACCGTGCGCGTGCTTCTCTACGGCGAGCTCGAAGACGGCTCGCTCTACATCATCATGGAGTTCCTCGAGGGAAAGAACCTCAACCAGCTCGTGCGAACCGAGGGCCCGCTCGCCGCAGCACGCGCGATTGGAATTCTCTCGCAGGCGTGTGGCGCGCTCGACGAAGCGCACAAGGCGGGGATCATTCATCGCGATTTGAAGCCCGAAAACATCTTCGTCTGCCAACAAGGCGGCATCAAAGACTTCGCGAAGGTGCTCGACTTCGGACTCGCGAAGGTGTCGGAGCGCGAGCTTCGTCCCGGCTCGATCATGCTGACCCAAGAAGGCATGGTCTTCGGAACCCCCGAGTTCATGAGCCCCGAGCAAGCACAAGGTCACACACTGACGCCTGCGAGCGACATTTACTCACTCGCGATGATTCTCTACGAGGCGCTCACGGGGAAGCTTCCGTTCGAGGCGCGCGGCACCATGGAGTTCTTGCAGGCGCAAGTGCTCAAGAAGCCGATCCCGTTGAACTCACGTGTTCCGGGGCGCACCTTTTCTCCGGAGCTCGAAGCCGTGCTCACGAAGGCGATGGAGAAGCCGGTCGAGGCTCGTTACGGAACCGCTACGGAATTTTCGGCGGCGCTCGAAGCGACGCTCGTGAACAAGAGCCCGAGCTCCCGCCCGAACCCGCTCGGTCAAGCGGTCGTTCCCGCGGTGACCCATGCAGACCAGCGAGGACGCGATGCGGATCCGAGGGCGCACGCCGTCGAGGCATCGGGACCTACAAGTGGGTCGAATGTTCGTCCCGCCCCCGCTCCGTCGGAACATCCTCCCAAGGCCCCCTCGAAGGGGCCGCCGATGGCGATCATCGCGTTCTCCTGCATCGCGATTGGAGCCCTTCTGGCGCTGGTTTTCATGAAGTTCGTCAAGTAGCCTCGGACGAAGATGCAGTCTTCTTCTGTGCGGGCGCTGGTCGTTCGATCGGGGATCGCGGTTTTGATTTCGGGGGGTGCGCTCGTCGTTGCGTGCGAGCCCGAACCTGTTGGAAGATTTGCAGGCGAACCGACGGTGCAGACGGACTCAGGTAGCGTCGTCCCTTGTTCTCCCGCGAGTGACGATGCGGGCGAAGGTGGGGCGCCCGCGCTCGACTGCGGCACGACGACGACTGCGACGGTGCGTGGTCAGATCAACGTCACGACGGGGGCTGTTTCCGACACGGACACGTTGTCATCGTTCACGCGTTTCGAAGCGGCATTTTTGGATACGAAGAGCGTCTGTCCGACAGCACCCATCGGTTCGGATTGCGTTCTCACGACGTGCAGCTCCGGCTACCTCGACTCGGGCTTGGCAACATCGACGGGTACTTTTCCGAATGTCGGAGCCATCACGATCGTGGGCCCCTCTCGAAAAGAACCGCTCGAAGTCGACCAACGCGGCGTGTACTTGCCGGTCGAAAAAACGGGCCTTGGGCTCTTCTGGAGCGGGGTTCAACCCGTGCACGTGACCGCGCCTGGCGCGGGGAGCTTGCTCACGATCGATTCACGGCTTCAGGGCCCACCTGCGCTTCTTCTTACGGCGCCCGCGCTGGCAAAAGATGGCGCCATCACGATCGTGAAGAATGCCGAGCTTCCCATCACGTGGCAGACCGTCTCTACCACGCGGGTCGAAGTCCTCATCGCGCCGCAGACAGGGGGTAGGCTTTTGCGCTGCTCATTCTTGTCGAATGCTTCCCTCGCCGCGACGGTGAAGGTGAGCGCATTGCAGGCTCTCCCGAACGGCAACGCCGACATGATGATCGCGTCCGTCACCGAAGAGACTTCGGCGAGAACGGATATGTCTCTCTCGGTGCGACTGCGCCGTGTGGCGACGCAGGGCGGAAATATCTTCAGGACGAGTCGCGCCGTTCTGCAGTGACCCTCTCTACGTGCTTTTGCCCGCGGTGATTTTCGCGAGGAGATCGTTTCGCGTCGCCCAAACATGACGTAGCGCCTCCTCGCCTTTGGCTCGCTCGACGCCCTTGGCAAACAGGTAGCGCCGCGTGCGCAAGAGAACGGCCTGTTCGATCGCCGAGGTGTGCGCGCGATTTTTTTCGTCGCGATCCCGAAAGGCCGCCGCATCTTCGCGCGTGAGCTCCTGCAAGGCGCGCTCGAGCGCTGCGTGTGCGGCATCGAGCGCGCGCACGTCTTCAGGCTCGCGCATCTCGCGCATGGGCACGGCCGCCACGGAGACCTTCTTTCGTCGCATCTGCGCGACGCGGAGCCACGCATGCAGACTTCCGCGCCCCGAATACGCGATGAGACCGTGTGGTTGGCGGGGATCCACGAGCTCCGTCTTCCACGCAGCGAGATCGGCAGCGCTCTCCCCGCGCGCGACCGCAGAGATCGCGAGATCTTTTTCGTAGTCACACTCGAAGATCGCGAGCGCCGTCGCTTCGCCCTCCATGATCGCAAAGGCGAGCGCGACGTCTCGCAGATGAAGAGCTGCGAACGTCGCACGATCAGGCCGAGGCGTGCTCGCGAACTTCGCAAGGTGTCCGACGAGCCTTGCAGAGTCGAACTTCACGTTGGGCAGGAGCGCGCGCACGTCACCAAGGAGCGCTTCGAGCTCCTCTTCGTCGGCGTCGTTCGGCGCCTCACCGCGCAGGCGAATCGGGAGCCCGTTCCACCATGCCCCTTGGCTCGTCTGCGCCATCGCGCCGAAACGTAACGCATTTCCCGGGTCCTCGCGCGTTGTCGCGCAAATCTTCCCTCTCTTTCGCTAAGATGGCTGCCCGCAATGGAAGTGTTTCATTACCCGATCGGGGCCAAGATCCCCGGCACTTCCTATCGCGTGGTGGACCGGCTCGCCGCGGGCGGCATGGGCGCCGTCTACGAGGTCAACGACGAGAATCTCGACAAGCGATTGATCGTGAAGACGATCATCGCTTCTCTCTCCAAGCGCGATGATCTCGTGGTTCGCATGCGCCGCGAGGCGAAGGCGCTCGCGAAGCTGTCACATCCGAACATCGTCCAAATTTTTCGTTTCGACGAAACGGAAGACTCGCTGCGCACGCCGTATCTCGTCATGGAGCTGCTCGAGGGAGAATCGCTTCGGAGCTGCCTCGAACGCGACGGGGCAATCGCGGTCGACAAGTCGAAAAAGATCATGCTCGAGATTCTCGCAGCGCTCGCCCATGCGCACGCGCACGGGATCGTTCATCGCGACGTCAAACCGGAGAACATCTTTCTCCACCGCGACCACGATGGCAGTTTGCGGACGAAGCTCATCGACTTCGGAATCGTATCGGTACCGAACCCCGAGTCCCAGCGTCTCACTTCCGATCGCTTCATCGGCACCTTGGGCTACGCGGCTCCCGAGCAAATCTTGGGAGAGCCTTCGACTCCTCAGGTCGACATCTTCGCGGCGGGCGTCGTGTTCTACGAGCTTTTGACGGGTGGCAATCCATTCGACGATCTCGATGTCATCGGCTCGCTGGCGCGCGCGCGTATCGAACGGAACATCAAGTTTCCAGAAGCAGATGGGCTCACCAAAGAGCTCGGAGAGCTCGTGCTGCGCTCATTTCGCAACGATCCGGCGCTGCGTCCGGCATCGGCGGCAGAGTTCGCGACGGCCATTCGCGCAATCGATGGTCGCTTCAGTGGAACGGATGACTTCGTCGCGTCTTCGCGAACAGCGCCGTCACTGCGCGCCCCGAAAGCGTCGAGCCTATTCGCGAGCCTCGAGCATCCGCTCCGTCTCTTCGGCATCGTCGTCGCCGCGGGGATCATCCTCGGCACTTTGTTTTCGATCGGAAAGCGAAGGCTCGGTAAGCCGAGGGATGTTGCCGTGGCCGAGGTCTCCCACGTGGTGGCGTCGCCTTCGACGTCTCCGCCGGCATTGGCGAGCACTCCTCTAACCCCGAGTGTTTCCGCGACGAGCGCTCCGACTGCGATCGTCTCGCCTCCCGCGGTCAATCTGCCGGCAACGAGCCTTCCACCGCCACCCACGGCCTCGTCTTTTGCGATCACGCACGAGCCCGTTCCCTCGATCCCCGCTGTCTCTCCGGAGAGCAACGCGACGAAGGCAGCGACATCCCCAACGGCAGCAGCGTCGCCAACGGCAGCAGCGTCGCCAACGACGAAGCCTACGGTTCACCCGAGCACGCACCCTGCCGAAAAAACAGCGACGAAAGAAACGAACGCTGCCAAGCCGAGGCTTCCGAGCGCGGGACTTTAGAATGCGAGAAGACTCAAT
>JAHFDV010000022.1:3917-26267 GCA_023248815.1 Myxococcales bacterium | reverse complement strand
GCAGCGCGAACACCTACGCGCTCTGCACCGTCACGGACGGCGCAGGCGGTCAGCGTCAGACGAACAACGGTGAAGTCGGCGCGTGCTGCGCTCGCGACGCTTGCACCTCTTGTACGGACATCGCGGACAAGTGCCGCGCCGTCACGGCGAAGCTCGATTGCGCAGGATACGGTGGTTGTGGCGCCGGTATGACCTGCGGAGGAGCCAACAAGGATGCATGTTGCACGGGTCCGACGTGCGGCACGAGCACCATCGACGCGAAGCAACTCTGCACGTCCGTCACGAACACGTGTTCGACGAACGCGTGCAAGTGCCCCAGCGGGGACTCCTGCGTCGCGAACTACAAGGGCGGCGGACAAGCGGCTTGCTGCAAGGTGAAAACCTGCACCAACATCTGCGGAACCAACATCGACGACGGTTGTGGCGGCACCCTCCCGAACTGCGCGTGCGGCGCGGGCAAGGTTTGCTCCACCAGTACTTCTGGCGTCGCCGGATCGTGCAGCTGCCCCGCGGGAACGCCCTACACCTGCGCCAATGTGCCAGGTAAAGGCGCGAACGACTGCGGCACTTACGACAACGGTTGTGCAGGCACGATCGACTGCAACGCGTGCGCTGTCGGCTCGTGCAAAAAAGCAGGCGGCGCGCAAACGGGCACCTGCTGCTCGCCGACGACCTGCCCTGCAGTTCCCGGCATCGGAACGGACTGCGGCAGCTTCGACAACGGCTGCGGCGGAACGAAGAACTGCGGCTGCCCCAATCCGACGGCTTCGCGCTTCAAGTGCGTCGCCAACAAATGCGCCTGCACCAAGCGAACGGTCGCCGAGTGCGGGACGGATACTGGCCTTCAACCCGACGGCTGCGGCGGGACGATCTTCTGCGGAGGTTGAACGCCATGCGAAAGACAAATATGCGACGAGCTCTCGTTCTTTCTGGTGTAGCGACAACGGCGCTCCTCATTGCCGCCTGCGGTAGTGACGACGACAACAAAGGCAACTCCGCCGACGGCGGGGCCGACTCGAACAACGCGATCGATCTCGTGGATTTTGATCCCGACGCGGGCACGTTGCCCAACTGCGCGACCGCCTCGCGCCAAGCAGAGAAGCTTCCGCTCGACATGGCGATCGGTCTCGACACCTCGTTCTCGATGGATTTCTACGGCAAGTGGACGCAGGTGCAATCAGCGCTGCGCGCGTTCATCAAGAATCCGGCGTATTCGGATCTCGGCATCTCGCTACAGTTCTTCCCGAACCGAAAGACCTGCAGCGTCGAGGAATACAAGATCCCGGTCGTTCCGATGACGCTTCTCCCGAGCGCCGCGGGCCCGATGGAAGCCGCGCTCGCGGCGCAGCAGATGTCGGGCGGTACGCCGATGGTTCCCCTTCTCCAGGGACTCGGCGCGTACCTCAAAGAGGTCAGCCTGACGCGGCCGAACCGCAAGCCCGTCCTCGTTCTCGCGACCGACGGCTTCCCCGATGAAACGTGCACGGGCGGAAGCACGGGAACGCCGAACACGCTCGACAACGCCGTGAAGATCTCGGCCGACGCGCACAACGGCAAACCCGCCATCGATACGTTCGTCATCGGCGTCGGTTCCGAGCTCAAAGCATTGGATGCGATCGCTGCCGCTGGCGGCACGAACTCCGCGCTCATCGTCGACACGAGCCAAAACGTCGAGCAGGCCTTCCTGATCGCGCTCGACTCGATCCGCAAACAATCGATCCCGTGCGACTACGACATCCCGACGACCGCAGGCGCCGTCGACCCGAAGAAGGTCAACGTGACGTTCACGAATGCAGACGGAACGAGCGAGCTCTTCCTCTACACGGGAAGCGACGCCGGCTGCGTCTCCGCCCCGACGAGCGGCTGGTACTTCGACAACGAAGCTGCGCCGACGAAGGTCATCTTCTGCGGACAATCGTGCGACCGAGTGAAGTCCGACGACAAGGGCCGCGTCGACGTCGTCTTCGGGTGCGATCGTGCCGAGGCACCCGTCATCCGTTGACGAATCCACGCGTCCCCCCCGACGGGTGAGGGGACGCTCGATTCGTCGCGCGACGCGAGACGTGTCCTCGACCGATCCTGTGTTTGTTCGCTGCCTTCGCAGCGGGGTCCGTGCTGAAGCGCCAGTGATTCGCTGAGGACCTACGCGCCCCAACGCATCTACTCGAGCGTCAAGATCGCGATCTCGGGGGGCACGCCGAAGCGAACCGGTATGCGGCTCGTGCCGATGCCCGTCGTCACGAAAAGATGATGGCCGTCTTCTTCGACATGACCGCGTGCGTAGCGCTGGCCGTAGTCGGAGGGGACGATGGGGCTGCCGATCCAAGGGAGACGCACCTGGCCGCCGTGCGTGTGTCCCGCGACCGTGAGCCGTGCGCGATCTCCGACCGAGCGAAACAGATCGGGTTCGTGGACGAGCGCGATGACGGCTTTTTCGTCTCGTGGCACGCGCGAGAAGGCTTCGCCGATGTTTTGCGCGCGCGTGGCGTCGGCGAGACCGACGATGACGACGTGTCGTCCCTTCGACGTCGTGACGACTAGGGATTCGTTCTCGAGCGTCGTGATGCCTTGGGCTCGCAGCGCGCCACGGACGCGGTAGCCGTTGTTCCACCAGTCGTGGTTACCGAGAACCGCCACCACTCCGAGCGGCGCTTTGAAGTCGTGGAGGACGCGCGCGATGCTCTCCGGGGAGGCCTGCCCCTCTCCTTCGGTCATGTAGTCGCCCGCCAATAGAACGAGATCCGGCGCTTCGGCATTGGTGCGCTCGACGACCTTCGGCAAACTCTCGATTCCCCAGTACGGCGATCCCACATGAAGATCAGAGAGCACAGCGATCCGGAGAGGAGCACTTTCGCGCGGCCAGCTCGGAAGCCGCAACGTCTCGTGGTGTACGACGAGGCGGCTCGGCTCGATGACGAAGGCCCAAAGGCCGAGCGAGACCACCGCCAGAACCGCGATGCGCGGAATCCAGCGCCTTTTGCGCGGGCGGGCGGGGGAACGTGATTTCATGGTCCGGTCGTCGGCAGCACTGAAGCGCGAGATGGCCGCGATCTCGAGTGTTTTTCGCGAAGAACCGGTGAATCAACACGGAATCCTTGCACTCCATCCAAATGTAGCTAGCTTCAGCCTCCTCACTCGCTGCTCTTCATGGTTGGGACCTATCCCATTCTGAGATCGCGAACCTCGCTACCCAACAGACTCCGTTCGAAAGACGAAGCCCAAAAGGTAACGAAGTGTGGGCGCGGAAATTCTTCCGCGACCCTTTTTCCGATCGGGGCCCGCTCGTTGGACATTGGGACGTAACGTTTCTGCGAGCGGCCATTATGAATCGAGAATTTTATGGGTAATCGTCTCTATGTCGGCAATCTCTCCTTCCACGCAAACACGGACACGGTCCGCGCAGCGTTCGCGCCTTTCGGCGAGATCACCGACGTTCACGTCGTTTTGGATCGTGACAGCGGTCAATCGCGCGGCTTCGGCTTCGTGACCATGGGCACGGCAGAAGCCGCCCAAAGCGCAATGCAAGCCATGAACGGCGCATCGCTCGACGGTCGTTCGCTCAAGGTGAACGAAGCGGAAGAGCGCCAGAGCCGCGGTGGCGGTGGTGGCGGCGGCGGCGGTGGTGGTGGCGGCGGCGGCGGTCGTAACCGCTACTAAGTCGTACATGTGAATGAGCCCTTGCGGGTTCTTCGCATCGAGAGACGCTCGGGCAGCAATGTCCGAGCGTTTTTTTGTGAGCAATCGCCCCGCACCTCGTGCCGTCGACGCCGCGGAGGTAGCCTTCGACGTGGACCTCGGGCCATCTCTTCTCGAAGACGCGGATCTTTTTCTCGTGAGCGACTTCATCGCCTCGAGTGAGAGGGCGCATTGGCTCGAGAGATTGCGCAAAGAGATTCCTTTCGCGGGATCGACCATCCACATGTTCGGGCGCGAGATTCCCGAGCCCCGCCTCACTTCGTGGCACGGCGATTCGAATGCGGTTTACACTTATTCCAAGAGCCGCCGTGTCCCTCTTCCCTGGACGAGCGGTCTCACCGACCTACGAGGAAAGATCGAACGTACCGCGGCGGCAACGTTCAACAGTGTGCTCGCGAACCTCTACCGTGATGGCCGAGACAGCATGGGGTTTCACGCCGACCGCGAGCCGGAGCTCGGGCCGAATCCGACCATCGCTTCCCTCTCCCTCGGCTTCGAGCGCGCGATCGTCTTTCAGCACCGAAGCGACAAGCTGAAGCGCCTAAAGATGCTGCTCCCTAGCGGAAGCCTCCTCGTCATGGGAATGCACGTCCAGGATCGCTATCGCCACGCGATTCCGAAGGTCAGGGAAGCCTCGCCGCGCCTCAATCTCACGTTCCGAAACGTGACATCGATCTAGCGACTCAGCGACGCGCGATGTCGCGCCCATTTTGCGAGCTCGGCTTCCCGCGGCGTGACACCTCGGCGAGCGCTTCGTGCAAAAGTGGCGCGTCGACGGGCTTCGTGAGGTGAACGTCGAAGCCGGCAGCCATCGCCTTTTTCTTGTCTTCGCGCGTGCCCCATCCTGTGAGCGCAATGAGCCCGAGCGGCGCGAGATGCTCGATTTTCCGGAGCTCGCGCGCGACGTCATAGCCGTTCGCACCAGGAAGGCCGATGTCGAGGATCACGATGTGCGGCGCGTATTCTCCTGCCTTCGCGATCGCGGTCTTCCCGTCATAGGCCGTTGCCGTTTGGTAACCCGCACGTTCGAGCATGACCGAGAGAAGATCGGCCGCGTCGAAGTTGTCGTCGACGATGAGGACGCGCTGCCTGTCGGTCGGGCGATCCGTTTGCGAGGCTTTCGGCCTGATCGTGTCCGCATTGCGAGTGACGATCGCAGGCAGCCAAACAGTGAACGTGCTTCCGCGCCCCGCTCCTTCGCTCGCGGCGCTCACGGATCCGCCGTGGAGCTCGACCAAGCTACGGACCAGCGCGAGACCGATGCCGAGTCCCCCTTGCGATCGCTCGATCGCGGAATCGACCTGGTTGAACATCTCGAAGACGTCGGTGAGGCGATCTCTCGTGAGGCCGATACCGGTGTCTTGCATCTCGATGATGACGTCGCTTCCGCGCGCCGAGACGGTCAGGGCGAGCTTGCCTCCGTGCGGCGTGTACTTGGAGGCGTTGTTGAGGAGGTTCGTCACCACTTGCGCCATGCGAGTTGGATCGACGTCGACGAGGGCACCGGGGTCGTCGATCGTCACTTCGAAAGAGTGCCCGCGACTATCGATTTGCGGCTTGCTCGCTTCGACGGCGGCATCGATGAAGCTTCCGAGCGACACGCGTTCGCGCTTCAATTCGAGCATCCCCCGCGTAATGCGCGAAACGTCGAGGAGGTCGTCGATGAGATGCACCATGTGGGTGAGTTGACGGCTCATCACGCCGATCGTCCGTTCGATGACGGCTTCTTCTTTGGAAGTCATCATCACCTCGAGACCAATACGAATCGGCGCGAGCGGGTTGCGCAGCTCGTGTGCGAGCGTCGCCAAGAATTCGTCCTTGCGGCGATCTGTCGCGCGTAGGCGGTCGGCCTGCTCACGCAAGCGCTCCTCTTGGGCCTTTAGAATCTGCGCCTGCTCTTCGCGCGCAAGAATCGCATCGCGAATTTGGTACTGATGACGCCGTCCACGAATCGCCGAAACGACGACGCTGAGAAGGGAGCGCGTCCGCACGGGACGCTCGACGACGATGATTCCCGTGATCGCGTCGGAGGCGCGTTCGAGAACGCGTTGCGTCGCACCTTCGCGTGCGATCACGACGAGCGGCACCGACGACCACGCCGGCTCAGCGCGCATCGCCTCGGCAAGCTGCCCAGCATGATCGCCGAAAATGATGTCGTCCGTGAGAATCACGGCGTCCACACCGCGACGCATCTCTCGACAAAGGGTCGCGAGGTCTGCGCAGACGATGCTCGGGACGCTTCCTTCACCGAGCAACGTTGCCGTGCGCTCCGAGTCCCGAACGCTCGGCATGAGCACGAGCACGCGCGCACGAAGGAGGTCCTCGGGAGACAGCATGGCTCGTTAGGCGTCCGCCTTGAGCCCCGGCGGTTGCTCGTCCGCCTCGAGCTTCGAGTTCGAATATTGCGGCACCCCCGTCATGATGCCGCGAAGCTGGGTGAGCGGCTCACCGACCTTCACGCCATCGAGCCCGATCGTCAGTCGACGAATCGTTCGCTCGTGAGGACCGTTGCGCTTTTTGAAAACGCTGATCGCCTGCCCGATCTCGCCCCGCCCTTCGTAGTAGCGAAACAGCAGCACGGTATCTGCGAGATAGCTGACGTCGACGTCTCCGTGACCTGCGCCGACCACCATGCCGTGTTGGGCGACGACGATGATCGTGAGAACGTTCTTTTGATTCAGGTAGGCGAAGAGCTCGTGAAGATGCGTCGTGAGGAACCGCTCTTCCGGCATTGCGTTCAAGTAGCCGTTCAGACTGTCGATGACGATGACCTGAGCGCCTGCTTCGACTGCGCGCCTCACCTCGTGCGCGAACGCGCCTGGCGACATCTCGGCGGGATCTACCTGTTGTGCGTGGAGCTGCCCCTCTTTCATGTAGGCGCTGAATCCGCCGGGCTTGCCGAAGCAGAGCTTCTCGGAGCGCTCGATGAGAATGTGCATGACCTCGTCGAAGACGTAGATCGCGGCCTTCTTGCCCTTCCTCAACGCATTCACGACGAACTGAACGCTGATGGTGGATTTGCCCACGCCGGCAGGGCCCAAAAAGAGCGTCGTCGAACCTGACTGGAGACCACCGCAGAGCATCGCGTCGAGATTTGCAATTCCGCTCGTGCAGAGCTCCGGCACGATCGACGCGTGGTGATCGGACGCGACGAGACGAGGATGAACGACGACCCCGCCCGTCATGATTTCATAGTCGTGGTAGCCCTCGCGAAAGTGTGCACCGCGCACCTTGGTCACGAAGACCCGTCGACGAGCCCTTCCGTAGGCAGGCATGTGTCTTTCGAGAACGATGTTTTCACCGACGAGGCTCTCCGGCTTGAAGTCCGAGAACGTCGAGCTGCGATCGTCGAGGAGGAGCACCGTGATCTTCTTTTGCGCGAAGAACTCCTTCAGCGAAAGGAGCTGCCTTCGATAGCGAAGTGGTTCACCGGAGAGGAGCCGCAGCTCCGAGAGCCCATCGAACACGACGTGGGCGGGCTTCACGCGTTCGACTTCGGCGAGCACCGCCTCCATGATTTCTGTCAGCTCGGTGTCGGCGGGGTGAAACACCGATTCTGGATCCTGACCGGGGAGAACCGCCGTCTTGCGGGTGAGGTCTTGGAGCTCCAACCCATCGAGCGACCAACCGTGTGACTTGCAGGTGTTCTCGAGATCGCGGCGCGACTCTGTGAGTGTAATATACAGGCACTTTTCGCCGGCGCGCAGTCGTCCCTGAATGAACTGAAGGGCGAGCGTGGTCTTGCCCGATCCCGGGTCGCCTTGTACGAGACAGAAGCCTTCGCGGATGAACCCGCCGAACAGAATGGCATCGAGCCCTTCGACGCCCGTCGATACGGTAATTAGCGCTCTATCGCTCGCTGGCTCGGCCATTTCTAAAGTCTCCGGATGTCGGTCTGAGTCTTTCTTTTACCTCACGCTCCGCCGCGCGCCCGCACAACCCCGACCGGCGGATGCTGATTAGGAAATTCCTTGGCTTCACATCCGTACATACATTTTTGCCTCAAGTTTTGGCCGCACCGGCCGTCCCTCCAAGCTGAGCGTTCTTTCGCGAACGGAGCGCGATTCTTCCGAGCGTGAGGAGTGGTCATGTCCCATCGAGGATCCGAGGCGAAGGCGGCGTGCAAAAACGATTCTGCGAAGCAAGGTCTGCGACGAGAGGAGCTCGAGCGGTGGCTCGCTGGTCTGCCGCATCTCTTGAAGCCGCTCATCGACTCCATGCCAAACGTTGCCCGGCCCTCGCACCTCGTGGCGCTCGAGCAAGGGATCGTCGAGTCGATCGAGGCTGCGCTCCTGCATCTCCAAGTTTCCCGCGATGCTCGCTCGAATGAATACGAGGCAGCCGTTCGCCGCGACGTGTTCGCTTCGATCTTGAAGTTGTTCGCGAAGACCCAAGACCGTGCGGCCGCGCCCCCGACGCTTCCACCCACGGAAACGGTTTCGTCGAACGACCGGATCACGGTGCGGGCTGGGAAGCTCCATGCAACGCCGCTCGGGATGTTAAGCTCAGATTCGATTCAGGTCGAGTACGAGCCGTATCCAACCGACGGCGCGATGGACGTAGACGGTTGGGATCTCGAAGAGAGCGGTACGTTCGTTCGTGATGCGAGTGAGAGCGACGTCATCGAGCTCAGCGAAAGCGACTACGATGTCGACCTGATGCGGCGCTCGGGCTGAGCCTGCAGCGCAACAATTCGTCGCAGACGCGTCACGGGAGCGCTCGCGTTTGACGCGCGCAGAGCTACATCTTTTGTTCGCATCGAGTGGCCGAGTGTGGCTCGTTGAGCCTCATTTTCGTGGCCCGCCAGTCCTCGATGGACCAGCGCGAAACGCGTTGAGACTACACGCAGTCGAGTAGCGACGGTGTGCGCACGTGAGGGCATCTTCGGGCGTCGCTCGCATTCATTGCCGAAATCGGGAGTCGAGCGCGCACGCCTTGCGACTGGTGCATTTGATCCACGTACGGAACGCGGATTGCAAATGATCTCGATTGAGGTCGGGCCATGGTGAAACATCGAAACATCGAGCGGGACGTCGAGCGCGAGGACGCGTCAACGAACAAGGCGTCGGATCCTCGACGCACTTCGTTCATTCGTCCTTCGGGTGAGGTTCGCCCTCTCTCCGAAGACAGCGCACACGAAGCGTTGAGCGGTCGCTATCCGACGCTCACCTACGATCAGCGTCGAGAGGATCCTCCGGCGGCGTCCGAGCCGCGACTCGTCCAAGAGACGCCCTACATCCGTCGCCGAACCCCCACCCTTCCTGGCTATCATCCTGCGCCAGCGGTCGAACGCGAGGCCGAGAAGAAGAACGCGATCTCGCAATCGGTTCCGAAGAACAGGCCTTCGCAGCGTCCCCGAAAGTACGTTTCCGTCGAGATGGTGGGCGTAACGGCCATGGACCTCGCGCGCGAGACGCGAAAGACGCTCGCGCCGAAGGTGGTCGCGACACGTCAGTTCATCTTGCAGTCCCCGCTCGGCGCGCTCGAGCTCTTTTTCCTCGGCTTCATCAACGGCAAGCGCAGCGAAGCTGACCTCAGTGACGTCACGGGTTGGACGCGAGAAGAAGTGCGCGAAGGGCTCGACCTTCTCGTGCGCCTCGGCATCGTCACGATGGAATACGTCTGACGAGTCGGATCAGGGCGCGCGCTTCACGCCGTAGGTCGCGAAGAGCGCCTGATAGCCCGGATTGGCGACGAAGTTGGCGCTGGGATCATTCGTGCCGGTCGCGCTGAAGGCAGCGAGCAACGTAGCGTACGAAGCGGTCTTGGGATCGATCGTGCACGAAGCGGATCCTGCGCAAAGCGGGCTCGCCGCATCGCCATTGCCATAGACCACTCCCATGTTGCTCTTCTTCCACGTCTTGTGACTCCAGACGGTCCACGAGCAGTCGTCGTCGTTGAAGATCTTCGCCTGGCGCGGAAGAAGATCGAACGCATCGTCTTGTGACCACCCGAGCTCGCCGATGTTCAAGGGAACGCTCACGCCGAGCTTCTTCTGCTGCGCGAGGTAGTAGTCGATCTTCCCTTGGATGTTCGCGTTCGTGACGTCCTTGGCCGCGAGATCGTAACCGTCGGGACCGAACTGGAAATACATGTGCTCGCTCTGCACCCAATTCGTCCACGCTTTGGCGTTCGCGATCGAGGTGGGGCCGAAGGTACCCGAGAAAAATACGTTCTCCTGCAGACGCTCGAAGATGAGCACGTGATTGGGATCGACTGCGCGAATCGTCTTCGCTGCGCGATCGTAGAACGCCATCATGTCGTCGAGCGTGGCTCCACTTCCGCCTTCGTCTGGCTCGTTCACGACATCGTACCCAGCGACGACGTCTGCATCGCGATAGCGTGTGGCAAGCACCGTCCAAAGGTACAGGAGCGCGGCTTCATGCTCGGGATGGTTCTTGCGGTCCCAGAGCTCGGCCTTTTCACGCACGCGGCCCGTCGAGTGATTCGTGCTCTGTCCACCTTGGGCTCCGTGGAGATCCAAGATGACGTAGAGACCGGCAGCTTCTGCATCGAGAAGAAACTGATCGAGCCAGAGAAGCGAAGCGCTCGAGACGCTGAGCGGCGCGGCGTCGTTGGCGAAAAGCCAGTACGGAAACGGCAGACGGACGACGGTTGCGCCGGAAGCGGCCAAGGCCACGAGATCGCTCTTCGCAAACGCATGGTCACGAAGCGCACGAAACATCGTGTCGGCGGCGCCCGCTGTGGTCGTCTCGAATCGCTTCGTGATGAGCTGTCGCAAGGCGTAGTCGCTGTCGACGTCGGCGCTCGCCGCGAAGCTCGTCATCCACATCTCGAGGAGAAGCCAGTTGCCGAGATTGACGCCGCGCAAAGGAATGCTCGCGCCCGTTGCATCGACGATGTCACGCCCCTTCGTGCGCAAGATGCCTTTGCCTAGGAGATTCGAAACGCGCGCCGCGTCCGCTGCGTCGAGGGGAAGGTTCGTGTCTTCGGAGGCGTCACTCGCGTCGAACGGGACGGCGGCATCGGAGGCGACAGCGGGCTTCGACGCGTCATCGTTTCCGCACGCAAGTACGGCCGTGACGGCGATGCCGAGTAGCGCGGGAAGCAGTCTTCGAAAAGCCGAGGGCACGCGCCCGAAAGCTTACTTCTTGCGAGACCGGCGCGCGAGCGCGAGCGCCAGCAAAAGGAAGGCTGCGCCGAATCCTCGTGTGGACGCGCGCTTCGTCGCATGCGTCGAACAACCGGAAGAACCTCCGAACTCGGAGCTCTCGTCGTTGTCGGTCGTAGCCGGCGTCTGGGTCGAAGCGTCGTCAGTCGTCGTCGGCACGCTCCCCGCGTCCGTCGCAACGGCAGCATCGGGAGTGACCGGGCTTCCCGCGTCTTTGCCGCAACCCGCCGCGCCGATCGGAAAGCCGGCGACGGGAGAGGATTGCAACCGCGAGGCCGTCATCGGTCCATAGGAGCCGTCTTCGTCGATCAAGTCCGCGGGGTGATTGCGGTTCCAAAGACGCTGGAACGCGAGCACTGAATCACTGCGGAAGTCGACGGTGCCCCCGCCTTTGAAATCGAAGTGGACGGGATCGCCCGAACCGAGCCAGACCCAACCTTGATTCGTGAGGTAGCTATTCCAGCCGCCGTTGTCTTGAATGTCGATCGCAAGGCCCGTCTCGTGGTTGCTCTGACCGGGATCGGCCGCGACAGAAATGCCGCAGCGCCCCTGCCCCGCCCATCGGCTCAAAAGGTATTGCTCGGGGAGCGCACGCCATCCCGAATTGATCGTCATCGACGCGCCGCGCGCCGTGATCGCATTCTTCAGCGCGGTTGCCGCCGCTGTCTGGAGGTAGGGGAACACTTCCTTTGCGAGCGTCGTGTTCGGGATGTTGTCGATCTTGGTGAGCGAGTTCGGACGAAGGCAGATCATGATCTCGTCGGCGAGCTGATTGGCGAGACCGCGCACGAGAAGCTCCGTGCACCCAGAGTCGTTGACGGCGTCCTCGACAGTCGCGTTCGCTGCCAGTTTGCTGACCTGCGTGCTCTCGCGATCACTCTGTTCGCCCGGCTCGCCGCATGCGGCAACGAGGAGAGTTCCTGCCGAAAGGGTCGCCATCGAGAAGACACCGAAAAAGCGCGTGCGCATGAAACGCAATCTGTCTCTCGAGACTCGAAACGCCAACCCAAATAGACCTATGCCGTCCTAAATCGAGACGCTTTTTCGGTTCACGTGGTGGATCAGCGTTGTACCGGGCGGAGGGGCGTCCCGTCGACCTCGCCGAGCGTGAGCCCGAGCCATTCTGCGATCGTAGGCGCGATGTCGACGAGGCGCGCGCCGACCAATTTTCCTTTGCCTACATTTACGCCGTGGAGGATGAGCGACGCGCGCATTTCGGGGCGTGTCGGATCGTAGCCGTGGGTTGCGTGATAGCCGCCCTCACCGTGGACCGGGGCGAGGCAGCCGCTTCCGAATTGAAATCCTGGCGCGGCTTCCACGGCGATGGCCGCTTCGGAATCACCGCCGAGCTTCTCGATCTCTGCCTTAGTGTAGACGCGTCCGATGCCGCTCGAAGGCTCCTTCACCTTCTTCTCGTAGAGCGCGCGGACTGCGTCTTCGGTTTGCACGTCCCCTTTGGTCTTCAGATAGACGTAAGCCTGACCCGAGCTCGAGAGCGCGGTCGCTTTCCAGTCGCCCACGCGGCCGTTCTTCACGGTGACGAAGCCACCTTCGCGGAGATAGGCGCACGGGCGCACCATGCTCTTCGCGTCCATGAATCCATGATCAGAAGCGACGATGAAGCGCGTATCACTCGTGAGGCCCGCACGTTCGACGGCTTCGACGAGGCGGCCCACCTGCGTGTCGATGTTTTCGATGGCGGCGACGGCCTCTTTGCTCCACACGCCGAAATGATGCTGCTCGCCGTCGACCTGAATGAGGTGCAAAAGGAGAAGGTTCGGCTTCTCGTTCGCGATGAGGCTCGTCGCAATGTCCGTGAGAGTTGCATCCTGCACGTGATCCGGAAGAAGGCCATCGAACACCTTCGGGTGCTCTTTCTCGATCTTGTCGAAGAATCCGGGTGTCGAAAGCGAACGCAAAAGCTTGAGATCGTCCGTCGTGCGCGCTCGCCAGTATTCGGGCATGCGATAGGTCGCTCGTGCGCCCACGGACACGGGCCAGTGAATCAACGCCGTGCGGTAGCCCGCTTTTTCCGCTGCGCCATAGATCGTCTCACGCTTGATGTCTTCTGCGTACCAGCGCCACGCGTCGTAGTTTTGCTCGAGCGGATCGAACGCGAGATTGGAGACGATGCCGTGCTTCGCGGGGACGACCCCCGTCACCATGCTCGTATGCGAAGGATAGGTGACGGTCGGAAAGACGGACAACGCGCCATCGCTCGATGCGCCTCCCGCCACGAGCTTTCGCAGATTTGGAATCTTCAAGCCATGCGCATCGGGATGGAGATAGCTTTCCGGCAAGAGCCCATCGAGCGTGACGAGGATGACATGATGGACTTGCGCGTTCTTCGGAAGCTCTTTGGGAGGTTCACTAGAGGAGTAGGGAGCGACGCTCGCGAGTGAAGTGGGCGGCTGTGATGAGCTCGCCAGCGCCGTGGGAGCCTTCGAGGGTTCGTTCGGGCCACAAGCAGAGAGAGCGATCGCGAGAAGGGCGGAAATACTTTTCGGCGTGCGGCGCAGCGAGCGAACCATGCCTCTTCGTTATCACGAGGCGCCCGCGTTTCGTGTGACCACTCGGTGACGCTCATTCGAGCGATTCGCGGAGGCGCTCTCGCTCGCGCTGGTAACGGCGCTTGGCAATCTCGAACTCGGCGGAGCTTCGATACTGGAAAATCCCCATGACGAAAGTCGCTACGGCGAAAAACACGGGGATGAGGCTCGCTTTGGCTCGATGCTCCGGCGGCCAATTCTGCGCGAACATCAATCCGCCGACGAGTCCGAAGGCGCCCACGCCCCACAAGGCGAAAGCCATTCCTTTGGTCGGCTCGTGGCTTCCGCCGTTCTTGTCACGGACGAGAAATCCTTCGCGCTTTGCGTTCCATGCGCGATCGAACGCTTCGAGCTCGCGATCTCTTTTCTGACGCGCCGCTTTCTTCTTTTTGCGTGCGCGTTCTTTCTCTTGCTCGCGCTTCGCATCGCCGAGCGATTCGGCGATCTCCTTCAATTCCTCGCGCAGCTCTTTGACCTCGGTGTAGACCGCGCTCGCGCTCTCCTTCACCTCGAGGGACGTCCCGCAGAAGCGACACTTCAAGAATCGAACGCCGGCTTCGAGCTCGAGGGAGGCTCCACACTGCCCGCAAGGGATCGCCGTCCCTCGAATCGCCGCGCCTACATCACCCATCGCGTGGGGAACGTACGTGCGCCAAAGAGAATTGCAAGCCTCCGAACGAACGCTACTTACAAGAGCGCGTGCGGATTCGACTCTTGCTCAGGGGCGCAAACCCGCGGGCGGATACGTCGGCTCGGATTCGGGCTCGGCGAGGCATCCGCGATTCTCGGTTCCCGAGAGGACGCTGCCGATGATGCGGAGCGCATCTGTCCCGGTGCCTTCACCGACTGCGACATCGGCGGGGTTGATGATGTTCATGATGCACGGCGAAAGCGGCGCATCGACCGCCTTTTTCTCGTCGCGCCAGAAGTAGTGGAGCGAGTGCACGGTCCAGAGGTAGCCGTAGTTGTAGGCGGTAGGATTCGGGCCCCACGCCGCAATGCGCGAGACGGGAACACGATAGCGCTTCTCACGCGCCTTCACGATGATCGCTGCTTGGTCGAGCGCGCTCTTCGCTTCGGCAAGGCGCACCTTGCGCTTCGACTGATTGAAGATGTCGTAGAAGTCGTCGACGTAGTCGTAGAGGCCGTGGACTTGATGCGCACGAAGCGCCGTCATACGCGCGGAGTCGACGAACTCGTCGATGAGATCCTTGGCCGACGGCGGAACCTTCTTTGCGATCGCCGCGCCGCGCTCGGCAAGCTTCGCAAAGCCCTCGTCCATCTCGGTCAAGAGCGGATCGATCTCGGCGGTGTAGCCGGGACCGCCGTGCAACGGATTGCGCATGTCGACGAGTCCCAGCTTGTCGGGCTGGTGCATCGGGAACTTCACGGGAAGCCCCAACGTGAACTTACCGACGTCGTCCCAAGTGTCCCAGCCCTGGAGATAGGCCTGACCATTGCGCATCGCGACGGTGCTCGGGCGTTTTCCCTTGGCTTCGCCGAGAATGATCCATTTGTACTCTGCACGTATGACGTCCACGAGCCAGGTCTCGACCTCGTTCGCGGCGGCTCCAAAGGGGCGCATCGCGGGCTTCAAGACGGCGCGGAAGCTCGCTTCGTCGCTGGTGGCTTCGAGATGGGGATTCCACGCCGCGCGCGCCGCGACGACGTCGTTGAGCCAGTAGCCCCATTCCCAACCACTCGAGAAAATGAGCTGACCGTCCATCCGCTGGCCGTTCGAGCCTGCCGCCTTTCTCTCTTCGTCGAGCCCGAGCAGACGAAGATCCGAGACGCGGCGCTCGGCGTAGAGCGGAAGGAACAGGGGGACGTCGATGTCGAAGCTCACCCAGTATGCGGTCTCCGGGTACCACTGCACGGGACGCGTCCCGACCTCGCCGTGCAAGAACTCGCGAATGTAATTGAAGTTGCTGTTGCCATACGTGGGCGCGGGATCGAGCACGCCGTAATGCTGCACCGTGTGCGGGAGCACTCCGAGGCGCTTGTCGGCGAAGTGCGGGAGGAAGTTGAAGTTGATGTCTTTGCCGGTCTTCGGATCTTTGTAACCCTCGGCGACCTGCCCCGTCGAAGCGTGCACCTTGATCGACACGTGCGCGTCGTATTCGTCCGCCGCGACCTTCGTGAGCTCGTTCATCCACGCGAGCATCCGCGAGGGCTCAGGGTGCGTGAACTCGCTCGTGCCGGCTTCGGTTCCGAGAAAATCGAAGCCTGCATTCATCACGTATTTTACGTTCGCGCGGATCTGCGCGAGCTCGTCGGCGAGCTCTCCCTCTTTGCGAAGAAGACGAAACGCGTGTTGCTGCGCGAACGCGATGGGCACGTCGACGCCGGCATCGATGCCGAAGTCGTGGGCGCGGTCGACGAGCTTCTTCAGGCGAACGGTACGCTCGCTCGAGTCGGCAAACTCTTTCCAAGAGTCGGCCCAGAGCAAGAACCACTCGACGCCGTTCTGACGATTCGCGATGCACCACTCGAGGTAGCGGTCCCACTCGGGCAGCTGCGCATTGAACCCGGCCACGTCTGCAGCGCCGTTCGGTCCCCATCCTTGGAGAAGATTCGTGAGCTCGAGCGGATGCTGCGTGTGCAAGTGCATCGTGCGCTCTTTCCACCGCGGCACTTCGCGAACGTCGAGCGTCGCACTCGGCACGGTGACCGCGCTCGGCGTCGTCGGCGCAAGTGGGTGCAAAAATGCGAAGCCGAGCTCTTCGAGGATCGCGTAGGCCGCGTGGTGGATGCCGAGGTTGCCGTGCGCATGACGAACGCGCGCACTGCCGGTACCGGCGATGAGCGTGCCTTTGCCGTGTGCCTTCGAGCGAACGATGAACGCTTCTTCTTCGAGCGTCTTCGACTCGGTGTCGGCGATGAGCTCGCGCGTGAGCGCCGTCGCGCCGATGCCGACGAGCACGGTGTTTTCGTCTTTGGCGACGGGCAGGTCTTTGGCGGAGACGATCTGAAGCTTGCTCTTCGCCACGACGCGAAGGAGATCGGTGATGCGTGCTTGCACCGCCGGGCTCACGTCGTCACCGAATGCGACGATGATTCCGGAAGCTGGGACGGCCGCCGGCGTGCTCGACGGCGCTTCGGCTTCTTCCACACCGCCGTTCTCGCTGCCGCACGCGAGGAGGAAGGCAAGCGACCACGGAAGAAGGGAGCGCAGCGTGAAGGACATCGAGTGCGGCGAAAGGTGCACCATTCGTGCCGGAAATGTCGCGCGAATGTCTCAGAAGCGCCGCTTTCGACGTGATGATTTTTCTGGGCAATTTGCGGAGCGAAGCGTCTTAGGCCCCATTGTTCGCGTCCCTCTCCGTTTCGTGACGCCGTTGTCACATGAGCGGATGGATCCGAGAACATCCATTCATTGGCTTTGCGGCGGTGACAGCGGACCTCGGTATTCGGCCCTCCGAGTCGACTAGGCAGCATCGCCGCCAGGCACCCAACCGAAGAGCAGAGCCTTCCCCCAAATAGCAAAACGCCCTCCCGGTTTCCCGGAAGGGCGCTCTGTTCGTCACGCTTCAGCCTTTCGGCGATGCGTGCATTCTACGCCGATTTACTCGGCGGTGTTGCTGAGTTCCGCTTTCGTAATCCTCCGGATTACTCGGCGGCGACGGGCTCGTGCTTGCCGCCTTCGCTCTTCAGGCTCGTGCCTTCAATGCGCATTCCGTAGAACGAGCGGTAGACGAAGATCGTCGAGATGAAGAAGAGAACTCCACCGAGCGCCCAGCGGTACTGGAGCGTGGTGATCTGTTCCGCGAGCTCGACGGCGAGGAGGCCGAAGAGGGTCGTGAACTTGATGACGGGGTTCATCGCCACGCTGGACGTATCCTTGAAGGGATCTCCAACGGTGTCGCCGACGATGCTCGCATCGTGAAGGGGGGTGCCCTTCTCTTTGAGAACCGTTTCGACGATCTTCTTCGCGTTGTCCCAGGCTCCGCCGGCGTTCGCCATGAAGATCGCCTGGAAGAGACCGAAGAGCGCGATCGCGATGAGGTAGCCGATGAAGAAGTAGCTATCGAGGAACGCGAACCCGAGCGTCGCGAAGAAGATGCAGAAGAAGATGTTCTTCATGCCTTCTTGTGCGTACTTGGTGCAGATCTCGACGACCTTCTTGCTGTCTTCGACCGACGCCTTCGTCGTGCCTTCGAGCTTGATGTTCGCCTTGATGAACTCGACCGCGCGGTAGGCGCCCGTCGAGACGGCCTGGGTCGAAGCGCCCGTGAACCAGTAGATCATCGCGCCGCCGGCGATGAGGCCGAGGAGGAACGGCGCGTAGAGGATCGAGAGACGATCCAAGTGCGTCGTGAAGCTGTGCGTCAGGATGACGATGATGCTGAAGATCATCGTCGTCGAGCCGACGACTGCCGTACCGATGAGCACGGGCTTGGCGGTTGCCTTGAACGTGTTACCGGCGCCGTCGTTGGTCTCGAGGTAATGCTTCGCTTTTTCGAAGTTGAGGTCGAAGCCGAAGTGCTTCTTGATCTCTTCTTTGATGTTCGGCTCTTGCTCGATGAGCGAGAGCTCGTAGACCGACTGCGCGTTGTCCGTGACGGGACCGTACGAGTCGACGGCGATCGTGACGGGACCCATGCCGAGGAAGCCGAAGGCCACGAGGCCGAAGGCGAGGACGGGCGATGCGTCGTAGCCATTGAGCGTCATGAAGTGACCGACGCCCTGGAGGCTCACGATGTAGGAAGCGCCCATGAGGACGATGAGCGTGATGCCCATCCAGTAGGCGCTGAAGTTACCTGCCGTGAGGCCGGAGAGGATGTTGAGCGAGGCGCCGCCTTCACGCGACGAGGTGACGACCTCTTCGACGTGACGCGACTCGGTCGAGGTGAAGACCTTGACGAGCTCGGGGATGATCGCGCCGGCGAGCGTGCCGCACGTGATGATGACCGAGAGCTTCCACCAGAGCGTCGTGTCGCCGCCGAGATCCGGAATGACGATCTTCGAGACGATGAACGTGAGGACGACCGAAACGATCGAGGTGAGCCACACGAGGAACGTGAGGGGGTGCTCGAAGTTGAAGGGCTCGTTCTTGTCGTATTTCGCCTTGGCGATGATGTCGTTGATGAAGTACGAGCCCGCGCTCGCAAGCACCATGACGATACGCATCACGAAGATCCAGACGAGAAGCTGGACCTGAACCATCGGATCTTTGACGGCGAGGAGAAGGAACGAGATGAGCGCGACGCCAGTGACGCCGTAGGTTTCGAAGCCGTCGGCCGAGGGGCCAACCGAGTCGCCTGCGTTGTCGCCCGTGCAGTCGGCGATGACGCCGGGGTTGCGCGCGTCGTCTTCTTTGATCTTGAAGGCGATCTTCATGAGGTCGGAACCGATGTCCGCGATCTTCGTGAAGATGCCGCCCGCGATACGGAGGGCCGAGGCGCCGAGGGACTCGCCGATGGCGAAGCCGATGAAGCAGTTGCCCGCGTATTCACGCGCGAAGAGAAGGATGCCGAGCATGATGAAGAGCTCGACGGAGATGAGGACCATTCCGATGCTCATTCCGGCCTTGAGCGGAATCGCGTAGCAGGGGAAAGGACGGCCTTCGAGTGCGCCGAATGCCGTGCGCGAGTTCGCGAACGTGTTCACGCGGATGCCGAACCAAGCAACGCCCGAGCTGCCGATGATGCCGAGAAGGCTGAAGGCAAGGATGAGGAGCACTTCGCCGATGCTCTTGCGCTCGATGACTCCGAAGTAGCCGACGATGACGGCGCCGATGAAGAGCTCGAGGAACATGATGAACTTGATCTGCGTGATCAGGTACGTCTTGCAGGTCTCGTAGATGAGCTCGGAGACTTCCAGCATCGACTTGTGAACCGGGAGGTTCTTCAAGTTGCTGTACATCAGGAGTCCGAACAGCATGCCGAGGGCCGATACGACGAAGCCGCCGTAAAGGAGCTGAGCGCCCGTGAGGCCGCCGAGGCCGGGGAGCGGCTGCGTGTGCAAGCCTTCTGGAAGTTTGAGATCGCTTTCGCCTGCGAAGGCGATGGAGGAAACGCAGAGCAACGCGAGCACGAGAAGGCTCGGGAGCAATCGTTTCGCCGTCGAAACTGGGGATTTCATGGGTACCTCTTCGAGTTGACCGTCCGCGCTTCGACGTCGCTGAATCGACGAATTGGCCGTGGGCGGTTCCTGCTTCGCCATCTTTTGATGAGCGGAGAGCAGGGTCTCGAGGGGTTGGCCGTCCGAGTGTTACCTCGGGCGCTTCAGCACGCCTCGTCTTGCGACTGGCGGAAATCCCGTTTTTTTAGGACGGAAGGGCCGTCTGTCTCAAGCGCGCGGGAAGTACCACACGGCCTCGGGAAGGTCGAGAGACTGTGGGATAGATCCGACTTAACCCGTTCATTTTTACTTCCAGAATGGAATCCGTCGCCATGGTTGCTCCGAAGATCGCGTTTTCCCAAACGATTGTGCGAAGGCGAACCGTCGATGACATAGTCGAGGCGATGCCGACTCGACGCGCGCATACCGGTGCTCCCGCCAAAGTCTACCCGACCTCCGTCGTGATGGAGGGCGCGACGCTCGGCGCGGACGTCGTCATCGGCGCTTTCTGTTTCATCGCGAGCGGCGCGAAAATCGGCGCGGGGTCGCGGATTCAGAGCCACACGAGCGTTTGGAACGGAGTGACGCTCGAAGAGAACGTGTTCGTCGGTCCAGGCGCGATGTTCACGAACGTGAAGCGGCCTCGCGCGGAATTTCCGCGAGCTCGGAACTGGGACGAGACGATCGTCTCGCGCGGAGCGAGCCTCGGTGCAATGGCCGTCGTAGTGGCGCCCGTCCGCATTGGTGCCTACGCGATGGTCGGCTCGGGCGCGGTCGTGACGAAGGACGTACCCGCGCATGCCGTCGTCGCGGGGAACCCCGCGAAGATCACGGGGTGGGTCTGCGAGTGCGGAGAGACCGTCGCAGAGACGCTCGAAAGCGCCAACGCTTGCGCCTCGTGCAGCCTGCCCGGCTAGCGTACCGGCGACTCAGCGGCCCAACGCCGCACGGATGATCGCCGCGACCTCTCCAATGAACGGCTCTTCGAACACGATCTCTGCGTGCGTGCAATCGATCGTGTGCACCGAGAGATTCGTGAAGGCAGTCTTCCAAGCAGCGACGATGGCCGAATCCAGCGTACGACTCGCAACGAGCGTCGCACCGATGGGCAAACGTCGATCGAAGTCGGCCTCGCCGATGGAGTGCCAGACGGCGCGACAGACGCGAAGGAGTCGAAGGTCTGCGTGGTCGAGGTGCGCTTTCGCTTCTCCCGAGGCGCCGATCCCCAAGCCGAGTGTCGCGATGTAGTCGATGACCTCGTCGTCCTCGACATGCGCCTTCAGATCTCCGAGAGTCGTCGCGGCGCTCGTTTCCAAGTGTTTTTCGAGCCACTCGATGGCGCGGTCCGTCGACGCGAGCGGCACGCGTTCGCCGGGGAAGCTGCCGTCGATGAGGATGGGCGGAAGCACTTCTTCGCCGTCGTCGAGCAGCTGCTGCGCCGCAACGAGAGCCAAGGAGCATCCGGCGGAGAAGCCAGCGAGTCGATAGGGGCCTTTCGGCTGCACCGTACGCAGCTCGCGAAGGTAGATGCGCGCCATCTCATCGAGCGCCACTGGCGGCGCGTCATCGCCATCGCGCCAAGTTGCATAGAGCCCGAAGATGGGCTGGTCGTCTCCGAGGTGCTTCGCGAAGACGCCGAGATGGCGCGGATCTCCCGATAGCGCTGGGAAAAACACGAGCGGAGTGCGTGAGCCACGGGATTGTAGTGGGACGACCCAAGGATTGCCGGCGCCCGACGTTTCGATTTCTCGAGCGAGCGATTCGATCGTCGGCTCTCCAAAAAGACGCGCGAGGGGCACGCGTTTGCCGGTCTTCGATTCGATCATCGTGAGGAGTCGAAGCGCGGACAGCGAGCTTCCTCCGAGGTCGAAGAAGCTCGTACGAACTCCGACTTTCTCGACGGCGAGAAATTCGGACCAAAGGGAAGCGAGCTCGTGCTCGAGCGCGCTCCGCGGTGCAACGTAGGCGTCCTGTTCCTCGAGAACGGGGCGCGGAAGAGCCGCGCGATCGATCTTCTCGTTGGCATTGAGCGGCATGCGCTCCAGCAAGGTGAACGTGGTCGGAATCATGTACGAAGGCAGCTTCGCGGCGAGCCTTGCGCGAAGACTCGACGCCGTCAGCTCTTCACCCTCGGTGACGAAGTAGGCGGCGACATACTTCTGACCAGGAACGTCTTCGCGGAGAAGCACTGCGCTGCTTTTCACGGCGGGTTCCTCGTTCAGCGCATTTTCGATCTCGCCGAGCTCGATGCGAAAGCCGCGGAGCTTGATCTGCTGATCGCGTCGACCGATGAACTCCAATTCGTCTTGGTTGTTTCGCCGAACCAAGTCGCCGGTTCGGTAAGCACGTGTGCCGAGGGAGGAGTCCGAATCTGGGACGAAACTTTGGGCAGTGAGACTCGGGTGCCCGAGATATCCCCGCGCCAGCTGCGCGCCTCCGAGAAGCAACTCGCCAATCGCGCCATGGGGAACGTCCTGCAACGACGCATCGACGACGCGCGTCGTGACATCTCCGACCGCTCGCCCAATACTTACTGACCGGATCTCGTGCGTGAGCTCTTTGTAGGTACTCACGATCGTCATTTCGGTCGGTCCGTAGACGTTGAAGAACCGAGCGCTAGGAATCTTCGAGCGGAAGTCCTCGACGAGGTCGAGCGCCATTGCCTCGCCACCGCAAAATACGCAGCGCAGAGTCGCGCACGTTTCGATTCCGGGAACGGCGAGGAGCATTCTCCAGAGAGACGGAACGCTGTGCATCATCGTGACGCCAGATTCGCGGACCGCGCGCACGATCGCCGCGCCGTCTGCGAGAAGATCACGCGGAACGATGACGAGCTTCGCTCCCTGTGAAAGCGTCGTGAAGATCTCGAGGAGAGATGGGTCGAACGTCTCCTGGGTTCGTTGAAGAAAG